>JAUNRP010000138.1 GCA_030544165.1 bacterium | reverse complement strand
TCTTCACGCTCTGTGACCGCGCCACCCTCCTGCGCGCAGGCCAGACGGTGGCCACGGTGGAGATGGCGGAGACCTCCCCGGATGAGCTCGTACGCCTCATGGTGGGCGACGTGCTGGCGCGGGCCGAGCGGGCGCCGTCGGCGGCAACGGAGGAGACCGCGCTGGAAGTGGACGGACTCACCGGCCCCCGCCTCCACGGAATCACCCTGACCGCCCGCGCCGGCGAGATCATCGGGCTCGGCGGGCTCCAGGGGCAGGGGCAGTCCGAGCTCCTGATGACGCTGTTCGGCGCGATCCCCCACACGAGCGGCACCATCACGCTCCACGGCACGGACCTCGGCCGGTACTCAGCCGCGCGCGCCACCCGGCAGGGCATCGCGCTCGTGCCCGGGGACCGCGGCACGCAGGGCATGTACTCGCTGCGGCCCATCCAGGAGAACCTCTCCACGGTCTCGCTGTGGCGCCGGGTGCTCGCCGGATTCGGGATCCAGATGGGCAAGGAGCGCGCCGCGGCTGAGGAGTCCGTGGACCAGCTCGGCATCAGGATCGGCTCGCTGAACGATCCGATCTCCTCCCTCTCCGGCGGCAATGCCCAGAAGGTGATCGTGGCCAAGTGGCTGCAGAACCTCCCGGAGGTGATCCTGCTGGACGATCCCACCAAGGGCGTGGACGTGGGCGCCAAGGCGGAGATCTACCAGATCATCCGGGACCTCGCGGCGCAGGGGAAGGTCATCATCCTCAACTCCTCGGAGGACCGCGAGCTCGCCCAGCTCTCCGATCGCGTGCTCGTGCTCTACGAGGGCCGCGTGGTCAGCGAGCTCGTGGGCGATGAGATCACCGAGGAGCGCCTGGTGGCCGCCGCGCTCCTGATCTCCGAGGACGCCGGGGAGGTGCCCGCGTGAGCCAGATTCCCGACGGCGGCGCTTCCGTTGCCGCGTCCTCCTCAGCTGCGGTGGGCGCACCTCCCGCCCGCGACGACGCCACCTCGCTGGGCGAGCGCATCCTCACCACCCACCTGCCCGCGTTCATGCCGTGGCTCCTGTTGGGGGTGGCCGTGCTGGTTTCGGCGGTGCTGCGGGACAACTTCTTCTCCCAGTACTCGGTGGCCTCCACGTTCGCGACGTTCGTTCCGCTGGTGTTGGTGGCGGTGGGCCAGGCGATCGTGGTGATCGGCGGGGGCCTGGACCTCTCGATCGGGGCGATCGCGGCGCTCAGTTCGGTCACGGCCATCACCGTGATGGGCGGGGAGGACTCGCGGATCCTGCTCGGGTTCCTGGTGGCGGTGGCCACGGGCGCGGCGTGCGGACTGGCGAACGGGCTGATCGTGGCAGGGCTGAGGCTCCAGCCGCTGATCACCACGTTCGCCACGGCGGCGGTGTTCTCCGGAATGACCCTGTGGGTGCTGCCCACACCGGGCGGGCGTGTTCCGCCCGGGATCACCGGGACGTTCCGCACCGCGTTCGCGATGGTGCCGATGACGGTGTGGATCGTGCTCGCCGTGGGTGGACTCTGGCTGCTGCTGCGCCGCACCCGGTTGGTGCGCCACATCTACGCGATGGGCGGGGATCCGCTCGCCGCCTACAACTCCCTGGTGCCGGTGCGGCGCACCCAGACGCTCTCCTACGTGCTGGCCGGCGCGTTCGCCGGGCTGGCGGGAATGGCGATCCTGGCGAACTCCGGATCGGGTGATCCGTTCATCGGCAGCGCCATGGCGCTGGACTCCGTGGCCGCGGTGGTGATCGGCGGGATCGCGCTGCGCGGCGGGATCGGCGGGCCGATCGGCGCGATGGCCGGGGCGATGGTGCTCTCGCTGGCCTCGCAGATCCTGTTCTTTGCCGGGGTGCCGAGCACGTACCGGCCGCTCGCGGCGGGCCTCGTGGTGATCGCCGCCCTCGCGCTCTCCGCCCTCACCGATCGGAGGAAGCGATGAATGGTGAGGTGAGGACCAAGGGGGCGCCGCCGTCGTCGGGAATGGGGAGGGTGCGCGAGCTGGGACGGAAGATTCCGACGCCACTGAAGAGCCCGATCCTGATTGCGGCGATGCTGGCGGTGGCGCTGATCGCGGTGGGTGAGATGGTCTCGCCGGGGTTTGGGAGCTATCCACAGATCGTGCAGATCCTGCGGGTGGCCTCGTTCCTGGGGTTCATCGCGGTGGGGCAGACGATCGTGATCCTCTCGGGTGGGGCGGGGATCGACCTCTCGGTGGGGAAGGTGGCCACGCTCGCGGCGATCATCGCCTCGCGGACCATGCAGGGATCGGACGAGAACGCCTTCGTTGGGATTGCGCTGGCGCTGCTGGTGGCGGCGGGGCTGGGGCTCGTGAACGGGCTCGGGATCGTGTACCTGCGGATCACGCCGTTCGTGATGACGCTGGGGATGATGGGCGTGGCCCACGGGCTGATCCTCGCGTACACGCGGGGGGTGGCGGATGGGCGGGCGGCGCCCTCGCTGGTGGGGCTGGTGAACGGGAAGCTGTTCCTGGACCTGCCGGGCGTGGTGCTGCTGTGGGTTGTGATGACTGTTGTGGTGACGCTCCTCCTGCGGCGCACGAAGCCGGGGTGGGACCTGTACGCGGTGGGCACCAACCGGGTGGCGGCGGAGCTGTCCGGGGTCCGGGTGAACCGCACGGTGATCGGTGCGTATGTGGCGTCCGCGCTGTTCGCGGGGCTGGGCGGGATCTTCATGGTGGGGTACACGCAGACGGTGTTCCTGAACCTGGCGGACAACCTGGCTATGCCCTCGATCGCGGCGGTGATCATTGGAGGGACGCTGCTCTCTGGGGGGATTGGCGGGTATGTGGGGTCCGCGATCGGGGCCGTGGTGCTGACCGTGTTGACGTCCCTCCTGACCACGCTGCGGATGGACGAGGCCTCGCGGACCGTGGTGAACGGCGTGGTGTTGATTGTGCTGCTCGCGTTCTATGCGCGCGGGCGGAAGTTGCGAAGTTAGTTTTCCGGCACGAGGAAAGGGAAGGCAATGGCGGAGCGGAAGGTTCTGGGAGTCGGGATCCTGGGGGCAGGGTTCATCGGCCACTTCCATGCGCGGTCCTGGCAGGGCGTGCGGGATGCGGACATCGTGGCGGTGGCCTCGCGGACGCGGTCCTCTGCGGAGGAGTTGGCGGAGGAGGTCTCGCGCCTGGGCGTGGGGTCTGATGTGTCCGTGTGGGGGGATGCTGCCGAGCTGGCGCAGGACCCGCGGGTGGAGGCCGTGTGGGTGCTGGTTCCCAACGATGTGCGGGTGGAGACCGTTGCTGCCATTTGTGCGGAGGTGAAGGCGGGGCGGTCTGCGGTTCGGGCGATCGCGATCGAGAAGCCGCTGGGGCGGACGTTGGCGGAGGCGCGCGAGGTGCTGCGGCTGGTGGAGGATGCCGGGCTGCTGCACGGGTACCTGGAGAACCAGGTGTACTCCCCCGCGATCACGCGGGCGCACGAGCTGGTGTGGGCGCGCGGGGCGTCCGTGGCCGGGAACCCGTATCTCGCGCGCTGCGCGGAGGAGCACTCGGGCCCGCACAAGGCGTGGTTCTGGGATGGCCGCGCGCAGGGCGGTGGGGTGCTCAATGACATGATGTGCCACTCGGTGGAGGCGGGGCGCTACCTGCTCACGCCGCCGGGAGTTGATCCCTCGGAGTGGCTGACGCCGGTGTCTGTGTCTGCTTCTATCGAGTCTCTGAAGTGGTCCCGGCCGAAGTATGCGGATCGGTTGATGGAGCAGTATCCGGGGGCGCCGGACTACCGGAAGATGCCCTCGGAGGACTACGCGCGGGCCTCGTTCGAGTTTGTGAACGGTGACGGGGAGACGGTGGTGGTGGAGGGGACCACCTCGTGGAGTTTTGTTGGTGCGGGACTGCGGTTGTCCTTTGAGCTGCTGGGGCCGGAGTACTCGATGGCCTCCAACACGCTCAACACGGAGTCCTCGATCTTCCTCTCCCGGGCGCTCGAGCAGGCCGAGGGCGAGGACATGATCGAGAAGCAGAACGCCGAGCAGGGCCTGATGCCGATTGTGTCTGACGAGTCGCTGACCTATGGGTACACCTCGGAGAATGCGGCGGTGACGTCTGCATTCATGAAGGGCGAGCAGCCGCTGGAGTCCTTGAAGAATGGTGTGGCGGTGGTGGAGCTGCTGATGGCGGCGTACTTGTCTGCGCAGCTTGGGGAGACCGTGAAATTCCCGGTGGATCTGGAGGAGTTCGTGCCGGAGGTGGCGCAGGGGACGTGGAAGCCTTAGCGGGCGAGCGACTGTCCGAGTAACCGGGCTGCTTGCTGCGCCGGTGCGAGGCCGGTGGCATTGAGTTCCTCGATGAGTGACTCGACCGGGAGTGGGGTCCATCGACTCACTGCGGCGATGGTGTCCCGGATTACGGGATGCAGTGCTGTTGCGCGAGTAAAGGTCTCGGCGTTCGTGTCCTGGTCCTTCCACGCCATGGAGCGCTCAAAGTACCAGCTCCGCGCCACGTAGACGAAGGTCGCGCCGGAGACGTCCGCCTCGAAGCCGCATCCGGGAGGGGTGCAGATCAGGAGGTTGCTGTATCCGGAGTGACGCCCGGATGGGCAGTAGTTGTGATCTCCGCGGAGACGCCCGCTCTTGAGGACGAGGACTGCGTGCACCGAAGCCTCGGCAAAGCTCGCGCCGCTGACGATTGCCGTGGCCGGAAACTCTAGGCTCCTGCCGAGTACGCCGACCTGAATCAGCCTACAATTTGGGCCGGCTGAGATGCCCAGGAATTCAGAGAGCCGCACGGCAATGAGCCGACATTCTTTGGGCGAAGCGTGCTCGGTAAGGAGCTCCGTCGCTTGATCGAGCTGATTGTTGGAAGGCGCAGGTGCAGTCATGCCCGCATCCTGGTGCCCCATATCAATTGCGTGTCAAGTACCAATTGCCCGACGGCTCGCACCCGCGCCCGGTCAGCTCACCTGGACTGCCGCCGCTACTTGATAGTGGTCCGTGGGGATTGGGTGGTCGAGCTTGTAGGTGATGGCGATCGGCGCCTCGCCTTCGTGGCGTACGTAATGCGCAGTGCCCAGAAGGGTGTACGGGGCGCCAGTGCCAAACTCCCAGTTCTTCCTATCCCGACTAAAGAGGAGGACGTGCGATCCACCTTCTTGTTGATTTATGTACCGACGACCCGTTGGCGAAGCGGCTGTCGTGGTGGACTGGGACTCCCAGTGGAAGAGGGTTGGGGAGATGGCGTAATCCTCGTACATCGTGCTGGGCGCGAACTCGGACTCGGACTTGTTGAGCGTCACGAAGAAGGCATCGGTGTTCCATTCCTCTGCCCACAACACACCCTCCCGGAAATTTCCGGGTACCCGGCTTGGCCTCGCATGATCCAGCGCCGCGAGGATCTCCTCACGTCGATACCTGGCGTGAGCGAAGAGGCCGGTACGCCAGAGGTCGCCGCCGAGCGGTTGCGGAACGTGCCGGATCTCGTCGGCACGAGTCTGGAGAATCTCCCGGAGCTCGAACCGAAGGCGCTCATCAGTCTGAAGCTCGGCGAACATCTGCTCAATGGGGTCCGTCCGGCTCGGCCAGATGGAGTAGAGGAGCATTCGGGCGAACCG
>JAUNRP010000137.1:1767-5609 GCA_030544165.1 bacterium | reverse complement strand
CCGTCTCTTTCGATGAATTCACCCCACACCCGTTTTGGGGGTGGCCGGGGGAGCGGGCCGGGGGGGGGGGGGGTCGGGGAGGGAACCCTCTGGGGGACGCGCGAGGTGCCAGGGCGGGAGGGAACCCTCTGGGGGACGCGTGAGGTGCCCGGCGGGAGGGAACCCTCTGGGAGGCGCGGGAGTTGGCCCGGCGGGATGGCATCCCGGGAACACGAAGGGTGGGGGGCCGCAATCGGCCGCCCACCCTTCGGATCCGCCAAAGACCCCTCAGCCCTTCACGGCCCCCGCAGACGTATTCATGATCCGCTTCTGGAATACGAAGAACAGGATCGCCACCGGGATCGTCATCAGCAGGGACGCCGCCAGCTTGATCGGGTACTGCGTGCCCTGGGAGAGCTGACCGGAGTTCAGCATCGCCACACCGCGGGTGAGCGTGGTGTACTGCGGGTCCTGCGTGGCGATGATGAAGTGCGAGAGCTCGTTCCACGAACCCTGGAAGCTCATGATCGTGATCGTGATGACCGCCGGCATCGCCATCGGCAGCACGATCGACCAGAACGTCCGGAACGTCCCCGCCCCATCGATCCGGGCCTGCTCCTCCACGGACGGCGGGATGGATTCGAAGAAGTTCTTCATGATGAACACACCCGCCGCGTCCACGAGCAGCGGCAGGACCATCGCGAACCACGTGTCGTAGATCTGGAGCTGGCGGATCACGAGGAACTTCGGGATCAGCAGCGTCACCGCCGGCACGGCCATCACGGCCACCAGCCCGGCGAACACCATGTTCCGGCCGCGGAAGTTCAGCCGCGCCAGCGCGTACCCGGCCAGGGAGTTGAAGAACACCCGGCCCGCGGTCACGATCAGCGTCACGATGAACGAGTTCTTGGCCCACAGCGGGAAGTCCGAGTTCTCGAACAGCCGCGTGTACGCCGCCGTGGTGAAGTAGGACGGCGTCACTCCGAGCGGATCGCTCGAGGCCGCCGGGTCCGTTTTGAACGAGTTCAGCACCTGGATCAGGAACGGCGAGATGTAAATCAGCGCGAGCAGCACCAGCGTCAGGTACGCGAGCCACACGAACCGGCCGGCGCGCGCGCGGCGCTCAACGGTTGCAGCAGTCATCACCGGTTCTCCTCTCCGTCAGTCCCGTCAGTCCCACCAGCAACGTCATTCCCGTCGACGGCGGAGCCCGGGTTGGTCCCGCCCGCGCCACTCACGTCCGTGGTCCCGCCGACGGCGGAGCCCGGGTTGGTCCCGCCCGCACCGGTTACGTCCGTGGTTCCGTCGACGTCGGTGTCCGGGGTGGGTGGATCATCCGGCGGTTCGGGGTCGGTGAGTTCCTCGCGCAGGGCACCGGCCGCCACGCCTCCCGCCGCGGATGCGGCCGTGGAGGAGGTGGCGGCCAGCAGGGTCCTCTCGGCCTTGGCCTCGGAGTCCGCAGCGCGGGCGGCGGCGCGGCGCTGGCGCTGCAGCTTCTTCTCCTGCTTCGCCACGGCGATATCGTCCTTGTCCCGCAGCAGCCAGCGCTGGAAACCGGCCATCGCCACGATGATGAAGAACAGGATGAAGGAGATCGCGGCACCCTGGCCCCACTTGTTCGAGGTGAACGCGGCGGAGTAGGAGAGGTACGCGGGGGTGAGCGTGGTCTTGGCGGGGCCACCGGCCGCGCCGGCCACGTAGATCTGGTCGAACACCTGCCAGGTGCCGATCAGGCCCAGGGTCACCACGGTGAAGATCGTGGGCTTCAGCATGGGCACGGTCACGCGGGAGAACTTCTGCCAGGTGTTGGCGCCGTCCATCATGGCGGCCTCCTCCACCTCGCCGTTGATCTGCTGGAGCGCGGCGATGAAGAGCAGCATGAAGGTCCCGGAGGTGGTGAAGATCGCCATCATGATGAAGGCGGAGAACGCCACCGAGGGCCCGGAGAGCCACTCCCACCAGCTCACGCCCAGGAACGAGTTCCCGGTGAGGGCGGCCGGCCCGGAGTTCACCCCGAACGCCCCGAACACGAGGTGCAGCACGCCGCGGGGATCGTTGAACCAGTTCGGTCCCTCGATGGAGAGCCAGCCCAGCACCTTGTTGATCACGCCGGAGACAGAGAAGAGGAACATCCACAGCGTGGTGATGGCCACCGAGGAGGTGATCGAGGGGAAGTAGAAGGCGGTGCGGAAGAACGACCTGGCCTTCAGAAGGCGCTGGTTCACCAGCACCGCGAGCACGAGCGCCACGATCGTCTGGATGGGCACCACCAGCAGCACGTAGTAGACGTTGTTGCGCAGCGCGGTGCCGAAGTCGCGGGTGGCCAGCCCGCCGTCGGTGAGGACGGCCTGGAAGTTCTGGAGGCCCACGAAGTTCACGCCGGAGGAGATTGGCGCCCCGCGCCCGGACCAGTCGGACAGCGAGATCCACGCGGCCATGATGATCGGCGCGAGGAGGAAGACGCCCAGGATCACCAGCACGGGGGAGATGAAGAGCCACCCGGCCCCGTTCTGGCTGGTGGTGGAGACGCGGCGCTTGCGCGCTCCCGGTGCTGCCGGCGAGGGGGTGACCGGGCTGGGTGCTGCCGACGTCGTCGTCATGAGTGGCACCTTTCGAGCAGGAAGGGGAGGGGAGGAGCGGGACCGACCACCACGGGCGGCCCGGCACCGAGAGGAGGGTGAGGGGTGGCCGCGCCCCGCCGGAGGAGGAGGGCGGGGCGCGGCCGGGGGAGGGACCCTAGCCCTTGAGGGCCATGTCCATGACGGTCTGGACCGAGTCGAGCATGGTCTGCACGTCCGCGTCCTTCACCGAGGTGAGGAGGGAGTTGAACTCGGTGATCACGTCGGTGGAGCCGGGCATGGCCGGAAGGTTGATGGCGTAGTCGGCGCCGTTGATGAACGCCTCCATCTCCGGGTAGGCGGACTTCCAGTCCTCGGCGGCGGCGGAGACGGACGGCATGACACCGAACGCATCCGCGAACGCCATCTGCTGCTCAGCGGTGGTCAGGTACTCCACCAGGGACTTGGCGCCCTCGGTGTTGTCCGCGTCAGCCGCGATGCCCCAGCAGTTGGTGTACTGGATGGTGCCCTTGCCCTCCGGGCCGGCGGGGAGCTCCACCGCGGTGTACTCCACATCCGGGAAGTCGTTGGTCATGGCGCCGGTGATCCAGTTGCCCTCGATCACCATCGCGGAGAGCTCCTTGCCGAAGGCCTCGCCGCCCCAGCCCGCGCCAAGGTCCGAGGAGAAGGCGAAGTTGCCGTTCTGGAGGTTCTCCTGGAGGTAGGTCATGGCCTCCACGTTGGCGTCCGAGTTCACCACGGCCGCGCCGTCCTCCACCAGGTTGCCGCCGGCCTGGGCCATCAGCACGCCCACGCGCTGCAGCTCGGGGCCGAAGCTCAGGCCCACCGTGTCATCGGTGGTGAGGGTCTCGGCCACCGAGGAGAGCTCCTCCCACGTGGTGGGGTAGTCGGCCTCGGTGAGGCCGGCCTCGCTCCAGAGGCGGTCGTTGATCACGAGCGCGAGGGTGGAGAAGTCCTTGGGGGCGCAGTAGAACTCGCCATCGATCGAGAAGGCGTCCACCAGGTTGGGGTAGAACTCGTCCTTGTTGGCCAGCTCATCGCCGTAGGCGAGCACGGAGCCGTTGGCGGCGAACGTGTTCATCTGGTCCGTGGACATGTAGAAGAGGTCCGCCGGGTTTCCGCCGGCGAAGCCCTGGGCGAGCTGCTGCGCGAGGTCGGAGGCCACGATGACCTCGGCCTCCACGCCGGACTCTGCGGACCAGGCAGCAACAGCCTCCTGCACGGCCTGGGTCTCGGCCTCACCGGAGGAGCCGCTGTCACTGGTGTCAGGCTCCTCATCGCCCG
>JAUNRP010000137.1:0-1757 GCA_030544165.1 bacterium | reverse complement strand
GGGGTCGGGGGAGTGACCGCGGTGCCCCCCGGTGGCCTCGCCGCCGGTGGTCTCTCCGCCGGTCGCCTCGGTGGTCTCCTCGCCGCCACCCGCTGCGGGCGTGGTGGGGGTGGGGGTATCGCCACCGCCACACGCGGCGAGCGTCACGGCGAGCGCTCCCACGCCGGCGAGGATGCTGATCTTGGTGTTCTTCATGGATTTTCCTATCTCTCGGAATCTGCACGCTCAGTGAGGGGATCACGGAACGCGGGTTGTGGGGCCAGGAGCACCTGGCGGTTGGCAGTGGAATCGCTGATTCGCTCCAGGAGGAGGGTGAGCGCCACCTGCGCGGCCTCCACCACGGGCTGGGTCACGCTGGAGAGGTGCAGTGCGCGGGAGACCGGGGTGTCGTCAAACCCGACGACGACGGCGGGAGTTCCAGCCTCGGCTCCCGTTGCCGCGGGCGTGAGTGCCGCCAGGGTCTCGGCCTCGTTCACGGCGATGAGGGCACCGAGCGCGAGGGTGTCCGAGGCGCACACGATGGCGGTGGCGCCTGCCGCGAGGAGGTCCGAGGCCGCGGCCTGGGCATCGAGGGCGTGGTCCTCGCACTCCCGGATCAGGCCATCGCTGCTGAGGCCCGCGGCCCCGATCGCCCGGGCGTAGCCCTGGTAGCGGTCCTCACCCACGCCCGGCTCGATCGGCCAGGAAATGTAGGCGATCCGGGTGTGGCCCTCTGCCGCGAGGCGTTCCACCACGGCGGCGGTTCCTGCGGAGCCGTCCACATCCACCCAGGGGAAGGGGGCGGCGGCCGGGTCCTGGGCGGGGCCGTAGGCCCACGGGCGGCCGAATGCTGCGAAAGGGACCTGGTTCTCGGTGAGCCAGGCGAAGCGGGGATCGTCCTCGGTGGTGGAGGTGAGGATCACGCCATCGATCTCGCGGGAGGCGAAGAGCTCGGAGTACTGGGTGAGCTCCTCCTTCGCATCCTTCGCGGCGAACACGAGCAGTCGGTAGCCCTTCTCGCTCGCCCGCTCGGCCAGCTCGTGGACGAACAGATCGAGGATGTGGCCGTTGATGCCATCGAAGGTGGGCATGAGCCGCAGCGCGATCGTGGAGGAGGAGGAGAGTCGGAGCTGCTGCGCGGCCTTCGAGGGCGTGTAGTTCTGGGCCTGGATCTCCGCGAGAACGCGTTCGAGGGTCTCGGGGGCCACCACGTCCGGATTGTTGATCGCGTTGGAGATCGTCTGGCGGGATACTCCCAGCTCACGGGCGAGGGACTTCAGTGTGGCGCGCTTGGCGACCATGGCCCCTCCGTCCTCGTCGTTGAGAAGAAAAACTCATCCTGGTGACTATTTGATCGTTCAAACCGTCACTGGTATCTTCAACCCCGACCGCATCTGCTGTCAACCTCTCCCGCAAAGGAGCGCATCATGGAGGGTCTGCAACCACTTCTTCACCATCTGGTCTGCACGCTGAGCGCGCCAGTCCAGGCCTGGTCCGAGCGGGACGGGCAGATCCGCGAGGACGGCGCCCAGGGGATCTACCTCTCCGATCGCCGCACCGTGGCGCGCGCAGTGCTCTCGAGCTCCACGCACCAGCTCGAGCACCTGAACACCGAGATGCTCTCCCACGATCACACGCTGTTCGTACACACCGCCCGCACTCCGGCCGGTGCCATCGATCCCGAGGTGCTGCTGGTGCGTGGCCGGCTGATCGAGGGCGGCGCGCTGAAGGAGCGGCTCCTGTTGCGCAACGCCTCGGCCGCGGACGTGACGATCGGC
>JAUNRP010000136.1 GCA_030544165.1 bacterium | reverse complement strand
CTACGGCGAGGTGCCCGAGAAGAAGGGCGGCCTCATGGGCCTGTGGATCGCCCTCGGATCGATCGTGGCGCTCGCGCTGGTCTACCTGCTGGTGGCCTTCCTGATGAAGCTTCCGCCATTCCAGCCGAGCCTGCAGAGCCTGATCAATGACTGCGAGACCGGCAATGCCCAGGCATGTGAGGATCTCTACCAGCGGTCGGAGGAGGGAACCGCCGAGGAGCGCTTCGGTGAGACCTGCGGCGGGCGTGCCGATGGCCACACCACGTGCGACCAGGTGGACATGTCCACGCCGGCGCACTCGTACACCGGTTGAAGTGCTGGGGGCTCGGCGTCAGACTCCTACGGGTCTGACGCCACCCTCGATCCACTCTGGGATGCGTGCGCCGCGGGGGACATGGGTGCGTGCGACGAGCTCTACTGGTCCAGCGCCGTGGACTCGGGGTACGAGGAGTTTGCCGTCACGTGTGGCGGCACCTCGTCCGGGCGGCTGGGTACCTGTGACGACGAGGCGCAGCAGGCAGTCACGGACATCCCCGCTGAGGACCCCGCACTCGAACGGCTCTCCCAGGCCTGCCTCGGGGGCGACATGGAGGCGTGCGACGATCTCTTCGACCTGACGGACGAGGGAAGCACCTTCTACGAGATCGGCGCCTCGTGCGGCCGGACCCAGCCGGTGACGTACCCGGAGTACTGCAATCCGGCGCACGAGGTGGAGATGCAGATCAACTGATCACCAGCCCCCGGACCGCGCCGCCTCCCGTACGGCCGCGACGATCGGCAGGTCCGGTGCCAGCCACGGCACCGAGTCCGGCTCACCGAGCGGCACCCATGCCAGGGAGTCGTGATCCTGGAGCGGTTCCGGCGTCCCGCCCGTCAGCCGGGCCAACCAGACGCGCATCAGGTGGCCGCCGAGCACGGGCCAGTCCCCGCCGCCGGCAGGAGCCACGATCGGTCCGAGTTCGATCTCCACACCGAGCTCCTCGCGGATCTCCCGCAGGAGCGCCTCCTCCGGTTCCTCCCCCACCTCCACCTTG
Source organism: bacterium (assembly GCA_030544165.1). Classification (GTDB taxonomy): domain Bacteria; phylum Actinomycetota; class Actinomycetes; order Actinomycetales; family Actinomycetaceae; genus JAAZBW01. The sequence continues at coordinate 4,711 of JAUNRP010000136.1, read as the reverse complement.
CCGCCGGGCAGTTCCCACTGGCCCGCGAGCGCGGGCGGAGAGGAGCGTTCCGCGCCAAGGAGGCGATCGCCGTCGATGATTGCCGCGGCCACGACCAGCTTCATGCGTCCTCCTACCTCTGGGGGGCGACGGTGGCGGTGATGGTGGCGCCGCCGTCCCCGCCGTCGGGGAGCCGGAGGAGGGGGGTGTCGGCGGCATCGCGGCCCCACGCGAGGACCACGGTGCCGTCGGCCACGGGCCGGGAGGCCTGCGGATCGATGGGGAACCAGGTGAAGCCCGGGATGCAGACCGCCGCGAAGGGGTGGATGCCCCGGCCCGGCACCACTCCCAGCACATAGGCGGAGGCGATGCCCACCGCGCGCATGGCGCCGAGGAAGGCGTGGGTGGAATCGGCGGCATCGAGTCCGCGGGCAGCGATCTTGGCGGCCACCTCGGCCACACCCACGATGAGCGGCTGGCCCGGAGCGAGGGTGGAGAACGCGAGGTCCCGGGCGTCGTCGTCAATGGAGACGAGGGGCGAGGGGACGGAGGTGGCGGCCATGTAGAGGGCCTCGCCCGGCGTGACGTGCGTGTCATCGCCGGTGCGGCCGGTGGCGCGGACCGCGCGGATGAGGGCGGCCGCCTGGTCCCAGGTGAGGGAGGGGAACCTGCGGGAGAGGTAGGCGGGTTTGGAGAGGGTCACCACGGACTCGGCCTGGATGCGGCTGGTGCCGGCGGGGAGGTGGAGGTAGGTGGCGAGTGCGCCCTCGGCGAGGCGGCTGGAGAGCGTGGCGGCGGGCGGGGTGGCGGTGAGGGTGGTGCCCTCCACGTGCTGGGTGGCGCCCTCGATCGCGTGGAGCTGCGTGCGGACCATGGTGGGGGATGCGAGGGTGAGCTCGGCGGTGATGGTGAGGCGGACGGTGCTCATTCGTCCCCCTCGGTGAGGACCACGTGGGTGAGGGGACGGGAGCGGTCATCGAGCTCGCCGATGAAGGCGAGTCCGGCGGGCAGTGCGTGCCACTCCTCCCCGCCGGCCGCGTACCCGCGCAGCATGACGGGGGTGACGCCGCCGTCGGGGAGTTGGATCGCGTCCGGTTCCACGGGTTCCTGGCCCACCCAGTCCCACGGTTCATCGGCGATCTGGGCGCAGAGGTCCGCGAGTTCGCGGATGGACATGGTGCGGCCGTCGAAGATCTCGCGCGTGGCCACGCAGCGCAGGATCAGGCGGGAGACGTGGGCGATCGTGTGGGAGCACATGGCGCGGTCCCCGCACCAGTAGGTGGTGACCGAGGGCAGGATCAGGTCCTCGGAGAGGTAGTGGCGCGTGAGGCGCGGGAGGAACGTGGCCAGGGCGGGGTTGGCGAGGATCGCGGCGCCCGAGGGGTTGGACACGGTCACGGCTCCCGTGCGCAGGAGTGCCCCCAGGCCGGGGATCCCGGTGTGGGGGCGGCCGGTGGGCTCCAGCGGATCGAGCGCGGTGGAGGGGCTGTAGCGGATCAGGAGATCGGGGGCGGGCAGGTCTGCGCCAGAACCCTGGGGGCCGCGGGGTGTCTGCGCATGGGAGGTGCGCGCGAGGCGGCCATCGGCCACCGTGAGGTCCGCGGGGGTGAGGAGTTCGATCCCGAGCACCTCCGCCGTGGCGCGGGCGTCCTGCTCCACGAGGTGGGGAGCGAGGTTCTCATCCGGGGAGATGGCGGCGGGATCGTAGAGCAGGGCGCGGTGCGGGCTCCGGCGGTCCAGTTCCTCCACCACGAACTCGGAGAACGAGGCGAAGGGTGAGTCCTCGCCCCACGGTGCGCTCGCCAGCAACCCGAGGCCGTAGGGGAGGGAGGAGCGCTCTGCGAGGACGGTCCAACTGCGGTCTGCGTTGCGCACGAGTTCCACGCAGGCGAGGAGGTGGGCCGGCGGTGCATCGATGGGCCGGCTGCTGAGTGAGGCCGACCATCCGGGGGTCTCCGAGAGCACGTCCGGGGGAATCAGGCCCCGGGCAACGGCTGTGCGCGTGGTGGCGAGGTCATGAAGGAGGAGGCGTGCGAGCCGTCCCCGCTGCTCGATCCCGCGGAGCAGGGTTCCGGCCTGGGAGCCGTCGATGTGGATGGCGGGGGGCCGCTCGATGGCGGCGGCATCATCCTCATCGAACGGGCGCATGGCTCCTCGCGGTTGGACACGAACGGGTCAAGATTTAGTCAATCACACTTCTCGTGGCGGTGGACGTGAACCTCGGGTGGGGAAGCAGGTGCGCGCCGGGGTCAGACCCAGTCGAAGCGTGATGCCTTCACGCCGAGCTCGAAGCGGGTGGAGGAGGCGGTGCGCTCGAAGAGTCCCGAGATCATGCGCGAGACGCTCCTCTCGGAGACGCCGAGCGTGCGGGCGATCTCCGCGTCCCTCCTCCCGTGCGCGAGCAGGGTGAGGAGGTTCTGCTCCTGGCGGCTGATGGGCGCCGCCGTGCGGGTGAGGGGTCCGGCCGCGCTCTCGAGCGGTGCGGAGACGTGGATGGGGGTGGCGCGCTCCCAGTGCTCCTCGAACATGGCGCCGAGGGCATCGAGGAGCTCGGGGGACCTCACGATCAGGCCCTCGTCCCTCCGTCCGGGCGCGGCGGAGGCGACGACGGCGGCCCGGCCGTCCACGAGTGCCAGGCGTACCGGGAGGCTGGGGACCGAGCGTGCGAGGCCGCCCCGCTCCGTGAGGTCGGCGGCGAAGCCCCGCACCTCGGGGCTGGTCACGTTGGTGTCCAGGTAGATGAATCGCAGCAGGACCCCGCGCTCGAGGAGGTCCGAGATCACCCCTCCGGCAGACTCCAGGGCGGCGGGCGTGAGTTCGGCCACCAGGAAGCAGAGCACCTCGCGTTCGGCACCGGCCACCACGCCTGCCATGTTGATGTGCGTGCAGCGTTCGAGCTCGGGGAGTGGGGAGTCCACCATTGCGACCACCCTTCGGTGGGGGCTGACCTGCGGTGATACGTGGAGCGGACGACGGGAATCGAACCCGCGCTATCAGCTTGGGAAGCTGAAGTTCTACCATTGAACTACGTCCGCGTTGCCGCGTGCGGCGCATCCACTATACCCGTAACCGTGGGGCCTCCGCACCGTCACCCGTGCCGTGACCGGCCCCACCCCACCGGCATAGACTGGCCGCGTGCTGCTCTCCGATCGCGATATCCGTGCCCAGATCGAGGCCGGTCGGGTGGTGCTCGAGCCCTTCGATCCGGCCATGGTCCAGCCCGCCAGCGTGGATGTGCGGCTCGATCGCCTCTTCCGGCTCTTCGACAACCACCGCTACCCGGTGATCGATCCCTCTTCGGACCAACCGGACCTCACCCGCCTGATCGACGTGGGCCCGGACGAGCCCTTCGTGCTCCACCCCGGCGAGTTCGTGCTCGGCGCCACGTACGAGCGCGTCACCCTCCCCGATGACGTGGCCGCGCGGCTCGAGGGCAAGTCCTCGCTCGGCCGCCTCGGGCTGCTGACGCACTCCACGGCCGGATTCGTGGATCCGGGCTTCACCGGCCACGTGACCCTGGAGCTCTCCAACACGGCCACCATGCCGATCCTCCTGTGGCCCGGCATGAAGGTGGGCCAGCTCTGCTTCTTCCGCCTCACCTCACCCGCCGAGCGCCCCTACGGCGCCGGCGCCACCGGTTCGCGCTACCAGGGTCAGCGCGGCCCCACCGCCTCCCGCTCGCACCTGAACTTCTCCCGGGTCCGGGTCACCGAGGGCCACGACGACGCAGCTCACCTCTAGTCCCATGTCCCACCTCGATCCGCACCTCGCTTCCCTCCACCACCTGCTGGTGCTGGACGCGCAGTGCTCGGCCGCGGACGTGGCGGCGCTCGCGCGGTCCCGCTACCCGGATGCGGCGTGGATCGCGGATGACGCGATCGTGTTGGAACGCGATGCCACGCTGACGGGACCGTGGGAGGTCCAGCCCGAGGTTCGCAGCGTCCTGGACCTGCCCGCGTGGTCCACCCAGGCCTGGGTGTGCCTCACCCCCAAGGTGCGGGAGGGGGGACTGCCCCTGGGGCTCGAGGGGCACGACCCGATCCTGGACGCCTTCCCCTCGGCGATCCCCACCGGCATCGAGTTCGACACCCTGCGCTTCATGCAGTCCGTGGCCCGCAGGCTCGCGGGAGCCGTCCACCTGGCCGGGACCTCCGTGGTGCTGATGCCGGATCCACAGTCCGCCGTTGACCTCACCGTGTACGGGCCCGGACGCCTGGACCTCGAGGAGTTCGTGGCCACCACCGGCCGGGAGGATGCACGGATCGATTCGCGCATCCGAAAGTCCTGGGCCCTGTGGATGCCCGCCCTGCCCGGCGGCGAGCTGGATGAGGTGGGGGGAATCCACGTGATCCACCAACGCTCCGAGGTCCCGTTCGCGATCTCCGGGATGGAGTGGGCGGAGGGCGCCCGGATGACGAGCGTGAGGTGGCACGAGCCCCGGCCGATGACCGGGAGGCTCCAGCGCGCGGACCGGCACCTCCGCCTCCAGGTGATCCAGGAGATCGAGCAGTACGCGAGAGCCGCGGCGATGCTGGTGGGAGGGATCGCCGTCGACGACGACGGCTTCGTAGTGGCCCTCTAGCCTCCCACTATCTCCCCTCCCTCTCCGCGAGGGTGCGCCAGATTTTCGTGAGGGTGCGCCAGATTTTGGTGGCCCCCTACTGCCCGGCTCCATCCTCGGCCGATTCGGTGATGAGTGCCGAGACAATCCGGTCCGTCAACGTGTCCAGCT
>JAUNRP010000135.1 GCA_030544165.1 bacterium | reverse complement strand
GCACCCGGTACCGGCCTACACGCTGGAGAAGTCCTCGGACCCGGTCTCGGGTTCAGTGGTGGAGCCCGGCGTCTCGATCACCTACACCCTCACGGTGGTGAACACCTCTGATGCGGTGCTCACCGGACGCGTTGTGACGGACGATCTCTCGGGTGTCCTGGCACACGCGAGCCTCGTGGGTGAGCCTGCCGAGGGGCTCTCGCTCGACGGCGAGGTGCTCACGTGGGCGGTGCCGACTCTCGAGGCAGGCGCTTCCGCATCGGTCTCCTACACGGTGCTCGTGAACGACGACGCACGTGGCGTCACGCTCAGGAACGTCGCCACGCCTGGAGAGGACGACGGCGGTGAGTGTGAGGGCACCTGCAGCACCGAGCACCCCGTTCCCTTGTTCACCCTCGCGAAGTCGGTGGATGCCGACGGTGACGGGGTCTTCGATGACAACGGTGACACCGTGATGCCGGGTGACACACTCAGCTACCAGCTCACCGTCACCAACACCTCCGAGGCCGTGGTCTCCGGCGCGCTGGTCACGGACAACCTCGCAGGTGTCCTGGCGCATGCCACCCTCGGCGAGCTTCCTACGGGTGCCACGGTGTCCGGAACCACCCTCACCTGGGCAGTTCCGGAGCTCGGGGTCGGCGAGTCCGTCACGATCACCTACCGGGTGACGGTCAAGGATGATGCGTGGAGTTCCGTACTCACCAATGTGGTGACGCCCTCAGGCGGCGGCGTGTGCGCGCCGGATGAGTGCACCACCGAGAACCCGGTCCCGGGCTACTCGCTGGTGAAGTCCTCGGATCCGGCGTCTGGTACGGCGGTGAAGTCGGGTGACACGGTCACCTACACGCTCACGGTCACGAACACCTCTGAGGCCGTGGTCTCGGGTGCCGTGGTGAACGATGATCTGGCCGACGTGCTGGACAACGCCACCCTGACCGAGCCGCTGGCGGCGGGATTGACGCTGGCTGGATCAGCGCTCACGTGGACGGTTCCGGAACTCGCCGTGGGCGCGACCGTCTCGGTCTCCTACACGGTGACGGTGAATGCTGGTCAGGTAGGCCAGTCGCTGGTGAACGTGGCCACCCCGTCCGATGGTGGGGTGTGCCCGCCGGATGAGTGCACCACGATGCACCCGATCCCATCGTTCACGCTCACCAAGGTCTCCGATCCGGTAACTGGGTCCACCGTGCGGCCGGGCGATGAGGTCACCTACACGCTCACGGTCCGCAACACCGGGTCGGCCGCACTCGTGGGGGCCGTGGTGACGGACCACGGCGCCGACATGTTCGACGACGCCACCCTGGTGGGCCCGTTGCCCGCCGGAGTCACCCGTGACGGGTCCACCCTCACCTGGGCGGTTCCCGAGGTGCCGGTGGGCGGCTCGGTCTCCGTGAGCTACACGGTGAAGGTGGATGCAGACGCATGGGAGGTCACCCTCCTCAACGTGGCGACCCCATCCGAGGGTGGAGTCTGCGAAACGGACTGCGCACCGGAGCTCACCACGCCGAAGCTTCCGAGCTCCAACGGTGGACCGCCACCGCCAGCGCCGAAGCCGCCAACCCCGCCGGCACCGCCAGTTCCGCCCAAGCCGCTGCTTCCGCCGACGGGAGCGGACAGCCTCCCGCTGGCCGTGGGCGCAGCAGGAATGGTGCTGATGGGACTCACCTTCGTCCGGTTCTCCAACCGGAGGGCGAGGAGCTAGCTGGGTAGCGACGAGGGCGTGGGCCGTGAGGTCCACGCCCTCGCCGTTTGCGACTCACGCGGAACCGCTCCGCTGCTTTGGCCCGGCAGCGGGCAAGAATGGAGAGGTGAACGCCCGCAGGCCCCCCGCTCCGCGCGTGCCCTCGGCACCCGCCGTGCGGACCCACGCGCCTGCGCAGAAGCCCCACACGGTGCGCGAGGGCGCCCGCACGATGGTGGCCTCCCCGCCCGAGACCGCATCTGCTGCCGAGTCTGGCGCGGCACCGACACCCGCGAAGAGCTCCACGCGCTCGGTGACTCGGCCCGCCGGTCGGAACTCCTCCACCAGGTCCTCGGGACCCGCCCTGTCCTCCAAGCCCAAGGCGCGCTCCACCCGGGGTGGGGCTGCGCGCCCGGCCAGCCGCTCGTCGTCGGGAACGGGAGGCCGGACCACGGGTTCGGCGAGCGCCCGTACCACGGCCGAGGACACGGCCCGGGGCGGGGGCGGCGCGCGGATTGCCTTTGCGTCCGGTGGTGAGACCTACTCGATTTCCTGGCGGTTACTGGTGGTGCTGCTCGTGGCGGCGGTGGCGTTCGCGCTGCTCGCGCCCACACTGCGGCTCTACCTCCAGCAGCAGGCCGCCGAGAGCCGGATCAGCGAGGAGCTCGCCGCCGCGGAGGCACGGAACGCGCAGTTGGAGCGGGAGATCGCGCGGTGGTCGGACCCGGCGTTCATCCAGGCGCAGGCGCGCGACCGGCTCGGATACGTGATGCCCGGCCAGCAGCCCTACACGGTGGTGGACCCCGAGGTGGTGGTGGGCGAGGAGGCGCAGGCCGAGTACGAGGCGCTCCACGCCCCTGCCGAGCGTCCGCTCGGCCCCTGGTACCTCGAGGTCTGGGACTCGATCGCGATCGCGGGAGGCACCGAGGTCACGGACCGTGAGGGTGCGCCAGATTCTGGTGAAGGTGCGCCAGAAGGTGACCAGCCCGCCGTCGAGGGGGAAGTCCCCGCGGAGGCTGAGCAGTGAGCTGGGAGCCACCCACCGAGGCGGACTTCGCCACGCTGGAAGAGCAGCTCGGCCGCGTGCCGCGCGGTGTGATCGGGATCGGCGCGCGCTGCGCCTGCGGGCGGCCGCTCGTGGTGGTCACCGCCCCCCGCCTCGACGACGGCACCCCCTTCCCCACCACCTTCTACCTCACCTCCCCGGCCGCCGTGAAGGGTGCCTCCACGCTCGAGGCGCGCGGCGTGATGGAGGGCATGAACGAGCGGCTCGCGGAGGACGCTGAGCTGCGATCCGCCTACGAGCGCGCGCACGCGGCCTACCTCGCGGCCCGCTCAGAACTGGGGGAGGTCCCGGAGATCGCCGGGGTCTCGGCGGGTGGTATGCCCACGCGGGTGAAGTGCCTGCACGCGCTGCTCGGCCACACGCTCGTGGCAGGCGGGGGCGTCAACCCGTTCGGGGACGAGACGCTCGCGGCGCTCACCGAGGAGGGCCGGTTCAGTACCGAGCGCTGCTGGTGCTGAGGCGCTGATTCCCGACGCGGAGGCCCTGCCTGCAGCTCGTTCTGCGGCGCCGGGTTCGCCCTGATTCGTCCGTGGGGGTGGGGCGTGGCAGAGTTTCCTCCCGTGACCCGAGTAGCTGTGATCGACTGCGGAACCAACTCCATCCGCCTCCTCGTTGCGGATGTGGAGCAGGGTGCCGATTCGCCGGATCGTGCGATGGCGGACGTGGTGCGCCGCATGGAGATCGCCCGGCTCGGGGAGGGCGTGGACCGCACGGGGGAGCTGGCCGAGGGCGCGCTGGCCCGCACCTTCGGCGTGATCGAGGACTACGCCGACCAGTGCCGGGAGCTCGGCGTTGAGCGAGTGCGCGTAGTGGCCACCTCTGCCACGCGCGATGCCGCCAACCGGCAGGTCTTCCTCGAGGGGGTGCGGGAGCGGATGGGAGTCCTCCCGGAGGTACTCTCCGGGGACGAGGAGGCGCGACTCTCCTTCCTTGGCGCTGCCGCCGGCTTCGGGCAGGGGCTGGCCGAGCCGATCCTGGTGGTGGACATCGGGGGTGGTTCCACGGAACTGGTGCTCGGCGCTGCGGGTGAGGTGCTCGCCGAGTACTCGATGGACGTGGGCAGCGTCCGCATGAAGGAGCGTCACCTGGCGAGCGATCCGCCGAGCGATGAGGAGATCCTGGCCGCACGTGAGGACGTGGAGCGCAGCCTCGATGCCGCGAACGCCGTGGTGGCCCTCTCCCGCGCCCGCACCATCGTGGGCGTGGCCGGCACCATCACCTCGGTGACCGCCGAGGCCCTCGGGCTGGCAGCCTATGACTCCGCCGCCATCCACGGCTCCGTGCTCCCGCTCGCGGCGCACCTCCACGCCTGCGACTGGTTCCTCACCAACCCGCTCGAGGAGCGCCGCGCCCTCGGCCACATGCACCCCCTGCGCGCGGACGTGATCGGTGCCGGTGCGCTCGTGTGGTCCCAGGTTCTCGACCGCGTGGTGCGCGAGGCCCGCCGCGAGGGCGTGGAGCTCGAGACCGTGGTCACCTCGGAGCGCGACATCCTCGACGGCGCGGCCCTCGCGCTCGCCTGAGTTACGTACCCACTGGCTGTTGGTCCTGGGCCACCGGGGCCTCCTTCTGGAGGAGCGTCCACACGGCCTGGCCCACGAGTGCGGCGGCGATCACGAGGCCCACGATCAGCGCCCAGGTGGAATCGAACACGAAGATGAACATCACGGCGATCAGGGTGGGAAGCAGGTAGCGCGCGGACCACACCACATAGCCGAGGAAGGATGGCATCGTGACGCCGCGGGAGTCCGCCACGGCCTTCACCATGAAGTTGGGACCGTTGCCGATGTAGGTCATGGCGCCGAAGAACACGGAACCCAGTGAGATGGCCACGAGGTAGGCCTCGGGGACATTGCCCACGCGCGGGTCACCGGGGAGCTCCTTCGCCATCTCGAAGAAGGTGAGGTAGGTGGGCGTGTTGTCCAGGACCGCGGAGAGGGTGCCGGAGAACCCGTAGAACGTGGGCGCGTTGAGGGGGAGTGACGGCGCCACCTGGGCGAGGAACTTCAGGGCGGGCATCATCGTGAGGAAGATGCCGATGAAGAGTGCGGCCACCTCCGCGATGGGCCCCCACTCGAACTCGTTGTCCCCGTAGCGGATCGACTTGGAGGTGAGCACGAACGAGAGGGCGGCGGCCGTGAGCATCACCAGCTCGCGCCAGGGGATCATCTGGGTGAACGTGGCCGTTCCCGTCTCGATCGCGTGGAGATCGAGGGAGGGGATGAACGCCACGGCCAGCACGATCATGGCGAGGAATGCGAAGTTGATGCCGCCGCGGATTCCCAACGGCTGGATATTGGTCTGATCGCGGACGAGGGCGGCCACGGGCTCGGTGCGGTAGAGGCGGACGTCCAGGGCGAGGAAGGTGATGAGGAGGATCGCGTTCACGAACAGCCACATGGGCCACAGTCCGAACGTCCACGTGAACGGCACGCCGGAGAGGAAGCCCATGAACAGCGGTGGGTCACCGAGCGGGGTGAGGAGGCCACCACAGTTGGCCACGATGAAGATGAAGAACACCACCGTGTGCACCCTGTGGGTGCGCTCCTTGTTGGTGTTCAGGATCGGCCGGATCAGCAGCATCGCGGCGCCAGTGGTTCCGATGAAGGAGGCGAGCACGCCGCCGATCGCCATGAAGGTGGCGTTGTTGCGGGGAGTGGCCTCGATATCGCCCTTCAGGAAGATCCCGCCGGAGACCACGTAGAGGGCGAAGAGCAGGATGATGAACTGGGTGTACTCCCACAGAGTGTGCACCACGGTCAGTTGGGCACCGCCGAACCAGAGCCACAGCGCGATCGGGACTCCGAGGATGAGGGCGAAGGCCAGTTGGATCCCGCGCCGCTCCCAGATGTGGGCGGTGGAGTGGACCAGCGGGAAGACGGCGATTCCACCCAGCATGATCACGAACGGGATGATCGACCACCACTCGAACGTCATTGGTTCGCCTCCTCGCGAGCCGACCCGTGCGGCCGAGGGGAGTGGCGCAGGGGGTGTCAGAACTTCCAAGGGAAGGCTATACCCGGCAGGGCTCCCGTTAGGCTTGATCCGCACCGCGCCCCCGTAGCCCAACCGGCAGAGGCA
>JAUNRP010000134.1:2223-5844 GCA_030544165.1 bacterium | reverse complement strand
GTCAGAACGTCGCCCCGAACTCATCCCGTGGATGGTGAAGGAGGAGCACCGCTTGGCGTACCCGGTTGCGATGCTCCGGGTGGAGGACCGGCGCAGGCGAGGAGAAATCGTCCGGACCACCGACCTCGAGAGACTTGATGCATGGAAGGCCCGCCTCAAAGACGACGGACTCGTTGTTCACTACGATCCCGACACCGCTGGGGGCTTCTGGCTCGTGCCGAAGCGTGAGGGCATTGACGAGGACATGATTCGCGTGCCCGATCATCCGACCAGCTCCACCTGGGAGTGAAGACGCTCGTCTAGTAGCTTCCTTGGCTCGCCGCGTTCCACGGCGCCCTGCGGTCTTGCCGATTTTGTGAGAGGTGGGGCCCCGCGGAGGGCACCGCTCACAAAATCGGCGGAAATCCTGATGCCAGTGGGGCTGGTGGGTACCTGTGTGACGCGTGGGGTGCCGAATTTGTGAGAGGTCGGGGCTCGAAGGGTCCACCTCTCACAAAATCGGCAAGTCTGCCGGTGATCGCGCGCCCGCCGGGGCCGATACGGCCCGCCCGCCGCGGCCAGTAGTTAGGCCCCTGATGGCCCGTCTGCTGGGGCCAGTGTGGTCCTGCCGGTGTTGCCCGCCCGCCGCGGCCGGCGTGGTCCCGGCGCTGATGGGCCGCCCGCCGGGGCCGATACGGCCCGCCCGCCGCGGCACCGCGGCGACACGATCAGGACCTCACCCCAGCCTCTCGCTGACCTCCAACCACGCCTCCTCCAACTCCTCCAGCCCCGCCTCTGCCGCCCGCAACTCCGCCGTCAGGCCTGCGAGCCCCACGTAGTCCGACTGGTCATGCTCCGCAATCCGAGCGTGCAGCCGCTCCACGTCCCTCCCGGAGCGCTCCATCCTCCGCTCGATCGCCGCAAGCTCCTTCTGGGCCGCGCGGCGCTCGGCACCCGTGAGCGCCGGCCCGTCGTCGTCGCCCCCCGTCATACCAACGCTGGTACTCCCGCCCGACGACGAACCCCCACCCTCCGCCGTCGCCCCACCAGACCCCGCCGCACCCCGGGCGGAGGAGCGCAGCGAGAGGTACTCGTCCACCCCGCCGGGCAGGTGGCGCAGGCCGCCGCCCATCACGGCGTACTGCTGATCGGTGACGCGCTCGAGGAAGTAGCGGTCGTGGGAGACCACGATCAGCGTGCCGGGCCAGGAGTCCAACAGGTCCTCCATCGCGGCGAGCATGTCCGTGTCCAGATCGTTGGTGGGCTCGTCCAGGATCAGCACGTTGGGCTGCGAGAGCAGGATCAAGAGCAACTGCAGGCGGCGCTTCTGGCCCCCGGAAAGGTCCGGAACCGGAGTAGAGAGCTGCTCACGCGCGAAGCCCAACCGCTCCAGCAACTGCGAGGGCGTGAGCTCCTGGACCTTGGATCCCGCACCAAAGAGGTAGGTCTGCTTGAGGCCGCCCACCACCACGCGGACGGGGTCGTCCGCATACTGCTCCAGGTCCGCGAGAGACTGGGTCAGGGTGGCCACGCGCACGGTCTTCCCGCGCACCACCCGGCCGGCGGTGGGGGCGAGCGAGCCATCGATCAGGTGGAGCAACGTGGACTTGCCCGCGCCGTTCACGCCGAGCACGCCCGTGCGCTCCCCGGGCGCCAGCTTCCACGTGATCCCGCGCAGCACCTCGTTCTCCCCGTAGGAGACGCCCGCGTCCTCCAGCTCCACCACCTTCTTACCGAGCCGAGTGATGGCGAGCGAGCGCAACGCGATCGGATCACGCAGCGGTGGCACATCAGCGATCAGGGCGTTCGCCGCATCGATGCGGAACTTCGGCTTGGAGGTGCGCGCCGGGGCACCGCGGCGCAGCCACGCGAGCTCCTTGCGAGCCAGGTTCTGGCGGCGCTGCTCCGTGGCGGCGGCCTGCCGGTCCCGCTCCACGCGCTGCAGGATGTAGGCCGCGTACCCGCCCTCGAACGGCTCCACCGTGCGCGAGTGCACCTCCCAGGTGGTGGTGGAGACCTCGTCCAGCAGCCACCGGTCGTGGGTGACCAGCAGCAGCCCGCCCGCGTTCTTGGCCCACCGCTGCTTCAGGTGCGCGGCCAGCCAGGTGATGGCCTCCACGTCCAGGTGGTTGGTGGGCTCGTCCAGCGCGAGCACGTCCCACTCCCCCACCAGCAGCCGCGCGAGCGCCACCCGCCGCCGCTGCCCGCCGGAGAGCGCGGCCACGGGCGCCTCCCACTCCAGCCCGCCCAGCAGGCCCGCGATCACGTCCCGCACGCGGGGGTCGCCCGCCCACTCGTGCTCAGCCCTGGTTCCGACGACGGCGGAGGCGACCGTTGCGTCGTCGTCGAACGAATCGGACTGGTCCAGCACCCCCACGCGCACCCCACCGCGCCGGGTGACGCGGCCGGAACTGGGCTCCAGAACCCCCGCGAGCATGCGCATGAGGGAGGACTTGCCGTCCCCGTTGCGGCCGACGATCCCGATCCGATCGCCCTCATTCACCCCGAGGGAGACGGAGTCGAAGACGGTGCGGGTGGGGAATTCGAGGTGCAGGGCTTCGGCCCCGAGGAGGTGCGCCATGGTGGATCCAAGGCTATGGCACTCCCGCCGCACATCTATAAGTCCGGTTCAGCACCGTAGTCACTGCCAAACCGGACTTATTGGTGCGAAGGAGGCGGGGCGGCGCCCCGAAAGAAGCGGCGATCACACCACGTGCGCGCCGGGCACGGGTCCCCGGGCCGCAACGCACTGCGCCGTGGGCACGGCCTCCTGCATGAGCTCCGTGAGGGAGTCCAGGCACTCGTCCTGGGAGACGAACACCGCGATCGTGGGCCCACTCCCGGAGACGATCGCCGGAAGCGAAGCCCGGTGGCACGCGTCCATGATGGCCCGCGCATCGGTGTGCATGGCGAGCGCGCACTCACCCAGATCGTTCTGGGCGTGCCGCGCCACGAACTCCGTATCCCCCTGGGCGAGCGCCGCGAGGAATCGCGTGTCCACCTCGGGAACCTCCGGCGCCTCCGGTCCCTCCAGGTCGAACCTCCGGAACACGTCCGGAGTGGAGAGCCCCGCCTCCTGCGTCACGAACACCCACGAGTACTTCCCCCGGCTGAGCAGCGGCGTGAGCTCATCCCCCCGGTTCATCCCGAGCGCCGTGCCACCCATCAGGCAGAACGGCACATCCGCGCCGAGCTCCGCGCCGATCCTGAGCAACTGCTCCTGGCTGAGCCCGAGCGCCCAGAGCCGGTCCAGCGCCACGAGCGTCCCGGCCGCATCCGCCGAACCCCCCGCCATCCCGCCGGCGATCGGAATCCGCTTCTCCACGAAGATGTCCGCGCCCTCCTCCACGTCAGCGAACTCCGCCAGGTGGACGGCGGCCCTCATCGCCAGGTTCGTGTAATCCGTGGGCAGGTGCGCGCCGATCCCTCCCATCTGGAGCGTGATCTCATCGGCCGGCCGCACCGTCACCGTGTCATACAGATCCACCGCCTGGAACACGGTGGCAAGCGGGTGGTACCCGTCCGGACGCGGCGCTCCGACGGCCAGGTACAGGTTCACCTTCGCAGGCGCTCGCACTGAAACCGTCATGTCTTGCAGGTTCTCACGCTTCGGGGTCGCTCGCCTCCCGGCGGCGGCTCATC
>JAUNRP010000134.1:0-2213 GCA_030544165.1 bacterium | reverse complement strand
CACTCACCCGGCACCCATCCGGCCCTCACCCGCCGCGGGCTGCCGCTATCCGCGCGAAGTCGTCAATGGTGAGCGTCTCGCCCCGGCGCGTGGGGTCGATCCCGGCCGCGCGCAGCGCCTCCTCCGCGGCAGGAGCGCCGCCCGCCCACTCCGCGAGCGCGGCCCGCAGCGTCTTCCGCCGCTGGGCAAACGCCGCATCCACGACGGCGAACACCGCCTCCCGCGCCACCCCCCGTTGGTCCGCACGCACCTCCCCTTCCCCGACGGCGGAGCCCGGGCTGGCACCGTCACTCGCCTCGGGGGCAGGGGGCGAGTCGGGGTGGCGGACGATCCGTACGAGCGCGGAGTCCACGTTGGGCACCGGCCAGAACACGGTGCGCGAGATCATTCCGGCCATCGCGGCGGTTCCGTACCAGGCCACCTTCGCGGAGGGTGAGCCGTACACCTTCCCGCCCGGCCCGGCCGCGAGCCGCTCCCCCACCTCGGCCTGCACCATCACGAGCACCTCGCGCAGCGAGGGCAGGGTGGCGAGCAGCGTGAGGATGACCGGCGTGGCCACGTTGTAGGGCAGGTTGGCCACGAGCTTGGTGGGTTCGGGCGGCGTGGCGCCGCTGGACGGCGAGGCCGCGGCGGGAGCCAAGTCATGGACGGAACGGATGGACAGCGCATCTGCGGTGACAACGGAAAGGCGAGCTGCGTCGTCGGGAAGGAAACGTGCCACGGTGCCGGGGAGGGCGGCGGCGAGCACGGGATCGATCTCCACTGCCACCACGGTGGCGCCGGCCTCGAGGAGTGCGAGGGTCAGCGAACCGAGGCCGGGCCCCACCTCGAGCACCACATCCCCGGGCTGCACCCCGGCCACGCGGACGATACGGCGGACGGTGCCGGAATCGTGCACGAAGTTCTGGCCGAGCCGCTTGGTGGGGCGCACGCCGAGGGACTCGGCGAGGGAGCGGATATCAGCGGGGGTGAGCAGTGGCACGCTGTGCAGGCTATCGGAAAGAAGCGCCCGGCCCCCGCGAAGGGAGCCGGGCGGTGTCCCCATCAGGGGCGTGGCATCAGTACCAGTTGCGGGCCACGGAGTGGCTCCACGCGCCGCAGGGCGAGCCGTAGCGGCCGGCGATGTAATCGAGGCCCCAGGCAATCTGGGTGGCTGGGTTGGTGGCCCAGTCCGCGCCGTGCGAGGCCATCTTGGAGCCGGGCAGCGACTGCGGGATGCCGTGGGCACCGGAGGAGGGGTTGCGGGCGTTGGGGTTCCAGTTGGATTCCTTCTGCCACAGGTTGTACAGGCAGCTCCACTGATCGCCGGTCCAGCCACGGTTGGCGGCCATCTGCTGGCCGATGGAGACGGCGTTCCCGGAGTAGGCACGCGGCGCGGCGGGGGCAGCGGGGGCAGCAGGGGCAGGGGGCGGGGGCGGGGGCTTGGGGCGCTCCTTGGTGCCCACCTCGATCACGCGGTCCACGCGCTCACGCACGAGCACGGTGGCGAGAACCTCGCGGGAGGCCTCCTCACCATCCACCAGGTGGGTGGTGTAGGTGGTCACGGTCAGGCCGTCCACGCCCTCCACGGTGGTGCGGCGCTGATCGTTGTACATGGAGTCGTTCTCCACCTCGCGGGTCTCGAACGAGTCCACGATCTCCTCGGTCACCTGATCCCCGGTCACCCGCTGGATCGTGATCTCCTGGCCCGGAACGAGCTCCGAGCCGAGGGGCGCTGAGACGATGTCATCCGCTCCCACGGTGATGCCGGCGCGCGCGAGCGCCTCGGCCAGGGTGGGGGCGTTGGACTCCACGGGGAGCACGGAACCATCCACCATCACGGAGAACGCCGCAGCGGGGCCATCGAGTGTCTGGCGGCCGGAGAGGAAGTCACGGGAGGAGACGGCGGCCATCTCCGCGCGCATGTCCCACGTGGAGGTATCCGGGGCGGTGAGGCCCGATGCGAGGGCCGCGCCCTCGGCCGCTGTCTCGGCGGCGGCCTCGGCGGAGGCGTCGGCGGATGCCTCGGCGGTCACGTTCAGCTCGCGCGCGAGCACGAATCCGGTCATGCCGATCGCGAGGGCCCCGATCATGGCCGCGCGGGCGGTGGCTGCGAGCGCCGAACGTCCCGGAGAGGCGTGGCGCGGCAGGCTGCCGGGCACCGCCTCGGGAAGCGAAGTGTCAGTCACGTGGTGAGTTCCTGTTCAGGAGGGAAGTCCAGGTCCAGCTCTGAC
>JAUNRP010000133.1 GCA_030544165.1 bacterium | reverse complement strand
GGCAGATCTTCCTGCAGTCTGACCTGTTCAACGCGAACCAGCGCCCCGCCGTCGACGTGGGTATCTCCGTGTCCCGCGTGGGTGGTGACGCGCAGATCAAGGCGATGAAGCAGGTGGCCGGAACGCTCAAGCTGACCCTGGCGTCCTACCGGGCCATGGAGGCGTTCGCCATGTTCGCCTCGGACCTCGACGCCACCACGCGCCAGCAGCTCACCCGGGGCTCGCGCCTCATGCGCCTGCTGCGCCAGCCGCAGTACACGCCGTACGCGGTGGAGGACCAGGTGGCCTCGATCTGGGCGGGCACCAACGGCTTCCTCGATGACGTGGCGGTGGACGATGTGGCCCGGTTCGAGGAGGGCCTGCTCGATCACCTGCGCCGCAACACCTCCGTGCTCTCCGCGATCGCCGAGTCCGGCCGCCTCGAGAAGGACACCGAGGAGGCCCTGAAGGCCGCCGTGGAGGAGTTCCGCAGTGGCTTCCTCGCGGGCGAGGACTCCCTCGGCGAGAACGGCCGCCCGGAGGACGAGGAGGTCATCGACTCCCAGGAGCAGATCGTCAGAAGCAAGCGGGGCTGATGCATGTCAGGCCAGCAACGCGTCTACAAGCAGCGCATCCGCTCCACGGAGACCCTGAAGAAGGTCTTCCGTGCGATGGAGCTGATCGCTGCCTCCCGGATCGGTAAGGCACGCCAGAAGGCGCTGCAGGGAACCCCGTTCACCTCGGCTGTCTCCCGCGCCGTCTCCGCCGTGGCGAGCCATGCCCAACTGGACCACCCGATGCTCCAGGAACGGACGGACACCAACCGCGTGGCGGTGTTCGTGCTCACGAGCGACCGCGGCATGGCGGGTGCCTTCGCGGCCTCCGTGCTGCGCGAGGCCGAGCGCACCATCGCGGATCTCCAGGCCGCCGGCAAGGAGCCGGTGCTGTTCGTGCTGGGCCGCCGGGGGATCTCCTACTTCCGCTTCCGCCGCCGCGAGGTGGAGCGGACCTGGGAGGGGCATTCGGATTCCCCACGTCCCGTCACGGCGGGTGAGATCACGGAGGAGATCATCCGCCGCTTCCTCGCTCCCGCGGAGGAGGGTGGGATCGGCGAGGTGTACACCATCGCCACCCGCTTCATCTCGATGGTCAAGCAGTCGGTGGAGGTCCGCCGCATGCTCCCCATCGAGGTGGTGGAGGCCGAGGACGGGGAGGAGAGCGCGGAGGCGCTCCCGCTCTACGAGTTCGAGCCGAATGCGGACGAGGTCCTGGGCGGTCTCCTTCCGCTGTACCTCCGGGCCCGCATGCAGTCCGTGCTGCTCCACTCGGCCGCCTCCGAGCTCGCCGCCCGCCAGCGTGCGATGCACACCGCCACCGAGAACGCGCAGGACCTCATCACCGACTACACCCGCCTCGCCAATGCTGCGCGCCAGGCGGAGATCACCCAGGAAATCACCGAGATCGTGTCCGGCAGCGACGCGCTTGCCTCGAGCTAGCAAGGGAAGAAGAGATCATGACCGCTACCGCAAACGTCACCGAGGAGACCCGGACCGCCGAAGGGCGCGTCTCGCGGGTGATCGGCCCCGTGGTGGATATCCAGTTCCCGCCGGACGCCATCCCGGACATGTACAACGCGCTCACCACCGAGATCGACCTCTCGGCGCAGGGCGAGGGCGATTCGGCCGTGACCATGACCCTCGAGGTTGCCCAGCACCTCGGTGACTCGATGGTCCGCGCGATCGCGCTCAAGCCCACGGACGGCCTCGTCCGCGGCGCGAAGGTGACGGACACCGGCGGCCCCATCACGGTGCCCGTGGGTGACATCACCAAGGGCCACGTGTTCAACGTGATCGGCGAGCCCCTGAACCTCCCCGAGGGCGAGACCCTCGAGGTCACCGAGCGCTGGCCGATCCACCGCAAGCCCCCGGCGTTCGACGAGCTCGAGTCCAAGACCGAGATGTTCGAGACCGGCATCAAGGTGATCGACCTGCTCACCCCCTACGTGCTCGGCGGAAAGATCGGCCTGTTCGGCGGCGCCGGCGTGGGCAAGACGGTCCTCATCCAGGAGATGATCCAGCGCGTTGCGCAGGACCACGGCGGCGTGTCCGTGTTCGCCGGCGTGGGGGAGCGCACCCGTGAGGGCAACGACCTGATCCACGAGATGGAGGACGCGGGCGTCTTCGACAAGACCGCCCTCGTGTTCGGCCAGATGGACGAGCCGCCGGGCACGCGTCTGCGCATCGCCCTGACCGGCCTCACCATGGCCGAGTACTTCCGCGATGTCCAGAAGCAGGACGTGCTCCTCTTCATCGACAACATCTTCCGCTTCACGCAGGCGGGCTCCGAGGTCTCCACCCTGCTCGGCCGTATGCCCTCCGCGGTGGGCTACCAGCCGAACCTCGCGGACGAGATGGGCCAGCTCCAGGAGCGCATCACCTCCACCCGCGGCCACTCGATCACCTCCCTCCAGGCGATCTACGTCCCGGCGGACGACTACACGGACCCTGCCCCGGCGACGACGTTCGCTCACCTTGACGCCACCACGAACCTGACCCGTGAGCTCGCCTCGCGCGGCCTGTACCCGGCGGTGGACCCGCTCGCCTCCACCTCGCGACTCCTGAACCCGGAGTACGTGGGGGAGGAGCACTACCGCGTGGCCACCCAGGTGAAGTCGATCCTGCAGAAGAACAAGGAACTGCAGGACATCATCGCCATCCTCGGTGTGGACGAGCTCTCGGAGGAGGACAAGGTCACGGTCGCACGTGCCCGCCGGATCGAGCAGTTCCTCTCCCAGAACACCTACATGGCGGAGAAGTTCACCGGCGTGGCCGGCTCCAACGTGCCGCTGGCCGAGACCATCGAGTCCTTCAAGCGGATCGCCGAGGGCGAGTACGACCACATGGCCGAGCAGGCGTTCTTCAACATCGGCGGCATCGAGGACCTCGAGCGCAAGTGGGACCAGCTCCAGAAGGAAGCCCGGTGAGGGTGGAGATCGTCTCCCCGGAGGAGGTGCTCTGGGAGGGCGAGGCAAGCTCCGTGGTGGTGCCCGCCTTCACGGGCGATCTCGGCATCCTTCCCGGACGCCAGCCCGTGCTGGCGATCCTGCGGGAGGGAGACGTGCGCGTCACCCCCACGGGAGGCGAGCAGGTCTCGTTCCCCATCACGGCCGGCTTCGTGGCGGTGGACACGGACGTGGAGATCGTGGTGGACAACACCCTCACCCTGCCGGAGCCGGAGTAATCGCCCAGCAGCGGGGGCAGACGGAAGCACGCGCGCACGTGCGGAGAGGCTGGAAGGCGTGAGAATCGTCGTCGCCTCCTGCACCGTGCAGTACTCGGGACGGCTGGACGCCTACCTCCCGCTCGCCACCCGCGTGCTCATGATCAAGGCCGACGGATCCGTGCTCGTGCACGCCGACGGCGGCTCCTACAAGCCCCTGAACTGGATGAGCCCGCCGTGCGTGCTGCGGGTCTCGGAGCCGGGGCCGGATGCCGCCGCGGAGGGCGCCACCGAGCTGTGGACCGTGGAGGCGCAGAAGGTGGATGGGAAGCTCGAGATCGCCATCCACGAGGTCCTCTCGGATACCGAGCACACGCTCGGGCCGGATCCTGGCCTGGTGAAGGACGGCGTGGAGGCGCACCTCCAGAAGCTGCTCGCCGAGCAGATCGAGATCCTGGGGACCGGGCACACCCTCGTCCGGCGCGAGTACCCCACCGCGATCGGCCCCGTTGACCTCCTGGCCAAGGCCCCCGGTGGGGCAACGGTGGCGGTGGAGGTCAAGCGCCGCGGCGAGATCGATGGCGTGGAGCAGCTCAGCCGGTACCTCGAACTGCTCGGACGCGATCCCCATCTTGCTCCGGTGCGCGGGATCTTCGCCGCCCAGGAGATCAAGCCCCAGGCGCGCGTGCTCGCCGAGGACCGCGGAATCCGCTGCGTGGTGCTCGACTACGACGCCATGAAGGGCACCGACGACGCCGAATCCCGCCTCTTCTAGAAGGAGCACCATGGCTCTGCCCTCCGATTTCCGCTTCGGACTCGCCACCTCCTCCTACCAGATCGAGGGTGCGGTGGCCGAGGGGGGCCGGTCCCCCTCCATCTGGGACACGTTCTGCGCGGTGCCGGGGGCGATCAGGGATGGGAGTTCGGGCGACGTGGCGTGCGACCACTACCACCGCTGGCGCGAGGACATCGAACTGATGGCCGGCCTCGGGATCGACACCTACCGCCTCTCCATCGCGTGGCCGCGCATCATCCCGGGTGGGCGGGGTGAGGTGAACCCCGAGGGGATCGCCTTCTACCGCGAGCTCCTGGAGGCCCTGCGCGCGCGGGGAATCCGGCCCGCCGTGACGCTCTACCACTGGGACCTGCCGCAGGTGCTCCAGGATCAGGGCGGCTGGGCGTCCCGCGAGTCGGCCACCGCGTTCGAGGAGTACGCGCGCGTGGTGGCGCGCGAGCTCGGGGACCTGGTGGACCTGTGGATCACCATCAACGAGCCCTGGTGCGCCGCGTTCCTCGGCTACGCCTCCGGGGTCCACGCCCCCGGCCGCACCGAGCCGGCGGAGGCCCTGGCCGCCGCCCACCACCTCAACCTCGCCCACGGCCTCGCCGCCCGCGCCATCCGCGCGGAGCTCGGGGAGGGGGCGCAGGTCTCCATCTCGCTCAACGTGCACGTCACCCGCCCCGTGAACCCCGACGACGACACCCACCTCGCCGCCGTCCGCCGCATCGACCACGTGGGCAACCACATCTTCCTCGGCCCCCTCCTCGAGGGCAGCTACCCCACCGAGCTGATCGCGGAGACCCGCGAGATCACGGACTGGGCCTTCGTGGAGCCCGGAGACCTCGCGATCATCCGCCAGCGCCTCGATGTGCTCAGCCTCAACTACTACACCGTCAACTACGTGCGGCCGGGGGCGGGGGAGGGTGGCTCGGGCGGCGGTGGCACGGACGGCGGCCACGGCCGCGGGGAGGCCACCCCGTGGGTGGGCTGCGAGGACATCGAGTTCCTTCCCCCGCAGGGCCCGACGACGGCGATGGGATGGGGGATCGACGAGACGGGCCTGTATGACCTCCTGGCCGCCCTCGACCGGGCCTACCCCGATCTGCCGCTCATGGTCAGTGAGAACGGGGCCGCCTTCCCGGACGAGCCGGTCCGTGGCGACCACGGCGTGACGATCGAAGATCCCGAGCGGATCGACTACCTGGGACGGCACCTCGGGGCGATCGAGGAGGCGGTGGCGGACGGGATCGACGTGCGCGGCTACCTCCTGTGGACCTCCATGGACAACTTCGAGTGGGCGTGGGGGTTTGGCCCCCGGTTCGGGATCGTCTTCACGGACTTCGAGACCCTGGAGCGCCACCCGAAGGCCTCCTACCACTGGTATCGGGACCACATCGCGGATCGCCGCGAGGCGGCCGCCCGGCGGGATGCAGAAGCAGCGGCGGAGCGGGCCGCGGCCGAGCGCCGGCGCACCGCGCGCGCAGACCGCCCGGGCCGCGGGCTGTGGTCCTGGATCACCGGCCGGCGCGGAGGCTGAGGTGCGCAGGCCACGGAAGCGGCCCTACGGGGAGCCCCACCCCGAGCTCGACCTCACGCGCGCCCTCGGCGGGGTCCGGCGGGAGACCGGCCGGAGCGGTCGCTCGTTCACGGTCCGCACGGTGCGGGCGGAGAAGACGTACACCTGCCCCGGCTGCAACGGGACGATCCAGGTGGGGGTGAGCCACGTCGTCGCCTGGAGTGAGGACCACCTGTTCGGTGCGGAGGCGGCCCTCGCCGAGCGTCGGCACTGGCACTCGGGCTGCTGGTCCCAGGCCCGCCACCGCTGATGGTGCGCCAGATTTCCCGTTCCCTCCGTGAGGGTGCGCCAGATTTTCGT
>JAUNRP010000132.1 GCA_030544165.1 bacterium | reverse complement strand
ATTTGGGGATAGGGGTATATGCGGTTGTGGAGATGTGGGGATGTGGGGTGGGGTGCCGGGTGGAGGGGGCAGTCCCGCCCTGGGTTACCGCCGTCGTCGGAAATCAGCGGCGCGGCTACGGTACTCCCGGATGACCCGCTCCACCGTGCCGGGCTTGTCCGGGAGCATGGCGCCGGACCAGACGAGGTCCCAGCCGCCGGAGAAGTCGCGGTTCTTCAGGCCCGGGGGGCGGCCATTCAGGGTCTCCTCGAAGCGCTTGCGGTTTTTCAGCCGAACGCCGATCGCCGGAACCGGGCCGAACACCCCGCGCTGCTTGGCCTCGCCGATCTCCTCGATGTTGTCCCACGCCACGGTCCCGCCGTCCCCGATCTCGATCCCGTCCGTGGTGAGGGTGAGGGGCGCGGCGCCGCTCAGGGTGCGGTAGACCGAGACGGCCGCCACCACCAGCACGATCGTCCCACCCACGATCCACAGCCACGTCAGGGTGTTCTGGAGGAAGCTGACCGTCACCGCCACCACGGCCACGGCCACCGGGATCCAGACCATTCGGAGGGCGTCGGCGAGCGAGTGGCGGATCTCGAGGGGCTGCATCCGCCCATTCTTGCAGCCCGACGACGACGCCTCCGTGGCCCGCGCCCCCGCGCTCGTTGCGGCGCGGGTCACGTCTCGACGACGACGCCTCCGTTTTCCTCACCCTGGGTGGCGGCGCGGGTTCCGTCAGGGGGTCAGTGGAATGTACGGGGCGGGCTCAGCGGCTGGCGCGCCAGGTGCCCTCGCCGTCGGCAGGGTCCACGTAGGGCTCTCCCTCGAAGCAGGGCGAGCTCGCCACCTGGGTCACCCGTGCAGGATTGGCCACCACCCCGTGGCGCACGCCGTCCTCGCTCTGGAAGTAGCGGGCGGCCACACGGGTTTCTCCGGACCCCGAGGCGTAGCCGCCCACGTCCTGCCACCCGGTGGCGGCACGCAGCTCGGAGAAGCGTGCCACCGTGGAATCGGGGTCCGAGGCGCCCGGGCCGATGATGTCGATGGCGTGGCGGACGATCGGTGGCTCGGGGCGCGGCTCCTCTCCGCCCCAGCAGGGCACGGGGAGGTATCGGACGGGCTCGTCCGGATCGAACGGCAGCCCCTCCAGGCGGATCCACTGCTCGATCGGCACATCGAGGAAGTCGCACCCCTCCACGAGGGCCGCGAGCGCGAGGTCCAGGGCATCATCGGGCGTCATGGTTAGTCCTCCATGATCGGGGGATTGGTGTACTGGTTCTCCTTCGGCATGAAGATCGGCACCCGCCAGAACTCGTACCGCTGCTGGTGGTACTCGGCCTCCTGGTAGGTGGGCACCTCGTCTCCACGCCCGAGCGCGATCAGGCCCATGGAGTGGAGGGACTGGGTGCCCTCATCCGCGTAGCCGTGACCGACCGGAGTGGCCCACGGGGCGTTGCTCTCGAAGCCGATCCCGTAGTGCCCCTCCACGGAGCGGCCGGGCAGCTCACCATTGCCCTCCACGGAGAACACCTTGGAGCCGTACCCTCCGCTGGTGGGATCGGTTCGGCCGCCGGGATCTCCCACCGGGGTGCCCGTGCCGAATATGGCCGTGCGTGCCGGCCAGTCCGCATTCGCGGTGGCCGAGTAGACGTTGGCCTGGCCGTTCGCGTCCCTGGCCACTCCCGCGAGATCGTTCGCGGTGGCGCCGGCCTCGTCCGGAATCCCCACGGAGCCGAAGAAGATCGCCTGATCCACCTCCACGCTCTCGTGGGCGAGCGCGTACGCGGCGGTGGGTGTGCCGTAGGAGTGGCCGATCACGGTGACGTTCCGGTCCGGATCTGGGCTCTGGGAATTCGCATAGGCGGCGCCCTCGAGCGCGTAGCGCAGCCGCTCCCCGCCGTTGCGGGCGAGCTCGTTTCGGATGACCTGGGTGTCCCCTCCCTGATTCTCATCGAAGAAGATGAAGGGCGGGGCGTCGTACCCCATCCACGCCACCATCGCGACGTCCGAGATGGGCCCCGTTCCGGTGCGGTGCATCTCCTTGAAGATCCCCTGCGCATCCGAGAAGAGGCCGTCCATGGTGGCGGCTGTGCTGGACATTCCGGGGATGTACCAGGACTGGTGCTGGGCCACGTCCAGGTCCCCCATCACCACAGCCGCCTTCGGCTCGTGATTGGGATCGAAGCTGGCGATCTGGGATCCGGGGCCGCTCTGCGCCCACGCATCCGGGACATCGCTGAGGTCCGCGCCGTAGACCATATAGGTGCGGTGGATGGTGGCGAATCCCGCCATCTGGGCCTCGGTGAGGCCGTAGTCGCGGATCCCGGCCTGCTGCTCCCGGGTCCACTTGAGCATCAGTTCCAGGTTCAGCACGTTCGCCGCCGAGCGGTCCGCATAGGTGAGGCCCTCCAGGTTTCCCACGAGCCCTGGCGCCTTCTGGGTGAGGGCCTCGCGTTGGGCCTCGCTCAGGTGCTCCCACCAGGAGCGGTTCGCCGCGGGATCCGTCCCGAGGGGCGGGATCACCAGCGGGAGGCGCGGCATCTGGGCGGCGAGCTCCTCGATCTCGCGGGGGCTCATCCCGCCGAGAAGTTGCTGCAGTTCCTTGAAGTCCTGGCGGGGGGTGGGTGACGTGCCATCGTGGAGTCCCTGCGCGAGGGAGCGTGCACGCTCCGCCCGGGTGCCCGAGTTGCCGCCGGGGTAGTGGAGGGCGACGGCGTCCACGCCGTCCACCTGTGACCGCTCGATGGCGCGGATGAACCTGTCCTCGGCATGTTTGTAGTCGATCTCGATCCCGAAGATCCGCCGCTCCACCATCGTCTTCGCATCAGAACGGCTGATCACCTCCCAGAACCAGAGGTCCTCCCGCCCATCCCACCTCGAATGCCAACCCGCGATCGCCTCGTGCGCCACGCCCCGTCTCTGCACGAGCTCATCGAGGGTCTCGGCGAACGTGCCCACTGCGGTGCCGAGTTCGGAGACGGTGTCCGAGACCTTTCCCGCAATGTTCACGGGCTCGTCCATGGCGCTGAAGAACTCCTGCCAGTGCCCACCGAAGTTCACGTGGGCCCGGAGCCCTGAGAAGTGGTCCTTGCCCCGGACGAGGTCCGACTTCACGTCCCCCACCGCGGAGGTGAAGGCGGCCCACGCCGTGGACAGCACGCTCCCACTGGGGATGGCGTCGATCTTCGCGGTATCGAACGTCATGAGCCCGGCCCCCCGTCCGCCCCCGGCCCGGTCTGCGGCTTCCCCCGGCTCATGACTGGCCCACCCCCGCTCATTCCTGGCTCATCCCACGAGTCGCGTGCTCCATCGCGTCCCACACCAACTGGTTCGCCTCGGCCTCCGCCTCTGCCGCCATCGCCTGATCGGCCTGCTCCAGGATGGTCACCACCTCGCGTGCGCCACCCGTGGCGTTGTCCGCGCGGACCGAGGCCACCTGGAGTGCGGGCTGGACCTGGGACTGGAACCACTCGCGGAGTGGGCCGGCCACACGGGAGGCGGTGACGCTGCTCGGGACGCCGGAGAACTCCCCGGGGAGGCCCGTGATGTGGGCCTGCGCGTCCTCCACGGATCCGTCGGCCCGGGAGATGGCGCCGAGCGCGGCCGCCTCATCGAGAACCCACTCGTCCATGTGCCCCTCCTCGCGCAGGTCTGGATTCCCCACGCTAGGGCGGCAGGCGGCCGCCTTCAAGGAAATCCGCTGTCCCAGACACCTCCCAGCCGCACGCGGGATACTGCTGGTATGCCCGCCGAAGCCGCCACCCCCACGCCCCCCACCTCCCCCCGCGCCGCCCTCGCCCACGCCCTCCGCTCCCGCGTGGCCGGGCCCGACGCGAACGAGCGCGAGGACCGGATCTGGCGCAAGCCCGGCGAGCGCTGGTTCACCAGGGAGGATCCGATCGCCCGCGTGAACGGCAACGGCTCCATGTACGTGGGCGGCATCCGCGCCCTCCTCCTCCAGTCCCTCCACCCGCTCGCGATGGCGGGCGTGGCCGGCCACTCCGGCTACCGCGATGACCCCTGGGGCCGCCTCCAACGCACCGCCGACTACGTGGCCACCACCACCTTCGCCACCATCCCGGACGCGGAGGCCATGATCGCCCGCGTCCGCTCCATCCACGCGCGCATCTCCGGCCACCTCCCCGACGGCCGTGCCTACGCCGCCTCCGATCCCCACCTCCTGACCTGGGTCCACTGCGCCGAGATCGATTCGTTCCTCTCCGCCTACCAGGTCTACGGCACCGGCACCCTCACGCCCGCCGAGCGCGACACCTACGTCGAGCAGTCCGCCATCTCCGCGCGCCTCCTCGGCGTCACCGCCCCGCCCACCACGTACGAGGGCCTCCAGCAGACCCTCTCCTCCTACGGCGGCGAACTCGAGTACGGCGAGGCCACGGAGGACGTCATCGACCTCCTCATCCACAACCCGCCCCTGCCCCCCGCCCTCGCGCCCGGCTACCGCATGCTCGCCGCCGGCGCCGTCGCAATCCTGCCCGGCACCGCGCGCCGCCTCCTCGGCCTGTCCACCAACCGCCTCACCGACGCACTCGCCCGCCGCCCCCTCGGCCACCTCTCCACCACGGCGGTCGCGTGGGCGCTCGGGGACGCGCGCAACAAGCTCGTCGACGACGCCACCTGAGCCCCGCTCCCGCCTCACCCCCCGCAGAGGTTCCCCGACGACGCAACCTGAGTTCCGCCGTCGGCGCACCCAACGCAAGGCCTCCCCGACGACGCACCCTGAGTGCCGCCGTCGCCCCGCCTGCTGCGCGGGCCGGGCTAGAGCGTTGCCATCCGGACGTTGCTGAGCTCGGCGCCGTAGTGCTCCTTGACGGACATCTTGCGCTCGAGGTCCTCGATCACGGCGGGCGCGAAGTTCACGCCGTACAGCGCCTCGCACGAGCCGAGGCCGCCGGGGGAGAAGACGTTGACCTCCATGAGCTTGTCGCCCACGATGTCCAGGCCCACGAGGAACATGCCGTCCGCCTGGAGCTTGGGCTTCACGATCTCCACCATCTCCAGCATCTCCCGCGTGACCTCGGCCTTCTGGGCCTTGCCGCCGGCGGACATGTTGGAGCGGATGTCCTCGGTCTCGGACTTGCGGCGGAAGGCGGCGTACTCGCCGTCCACCTTCAGGGGTGAGCCGTTCATGACGAACATGCGCACGTCCCCCTCCTTGGCGTCCTCGAGGTACTCCTGGACCACCACGTAACCGTCGCGGGCGATGGCCTCCACGATCTGGGCGAGGTTGGGCGACTCCTTCTTGTTCACCATGAACACGCCCGAACCGCCCGAGCCCTGCAGCGGCTTGAGCACGGCCTTGCCGCCGAGCTCGTCCACGAACTCGCGGATGTGGTCCTCATCGCGGGAGATGAGGGTGCGGGGGCGGACCGCCTCCGGGAAGTGCTGGAAGTAGGCCTTGGAGAGGGCGCCGGCGAGGTGCACCGGATCGTTGACCACGAGCACGCCCGCTGCGGCCATCAGGTGCCCGAACGCCACCCCGGCCGTGTTGGCCCAGGGGTGCTCGGTGGCGTCATCGGCGGGATCGGCGCGCATCATCACCACATCGAAGTCCGAGAGCGAGATGAGCTGGTCCTCATCCGGCTTCTGCACATCCTCGAGGTAGCGCTCCAGCGACCGGTAGCTCTTCTCGTGGTCCGCGCCGCGCGCACGGGCGGAGAGGGTGCCGTCCGGCTCGTAGCCGAAATCGCCGAGCCCGATCAGCCACGCCTCGTGGTCCCGCTGGGAGGCGGCCATCGCGAGGCGGGTGGTGGTGTAGGTGTGCTTCTCGGTCATCACATCGTTGACAACGAAGCCGATCTTCATTCGGAGGTCCTTTCGGGGGTTGGGGAAGTCTGGTGAGTGGGTTGGTCAGTGGATTG
>JAUNRP010000131.1 GCA_030544165.1 bacterium | reverse complement strand
GTCCGAGATGTAGTTGAGTTCCTCCCCACCCGTCTTGCCCATGGAGACCACCGAGAAGGGGTATCCGTCCGCCTCGGGGTGCAGGGCGCGGGCGATCCGCAGGGCGCCGTCCAGGCTCGCGCCCACCAGCCGGGAGATGGCGGCCGCCACCCGGGGCATCGCCGCCCGCGCGGCATCCATCCCCGGCTCCGAGAGCTCCAGATCGGCCGAGAGGATGGAGAGCATCTCCCGCCGGTAGAAGCGCCGCAGGGCGGTGGTCCCGCCCACGAGGTCCCCGCCGTTCCCCAGGTAGGGCCCCACGAGCTCCGCCACGCGTTCGTAGACCTTCCAGAACGGCTGATCGATCTCGGGGGCCGTCAGGGCCTCCACCAGGGACGGGTCCGCCACGATCTGGTCCCCGGCCCACCGGGAGGCGCCCAGCACCCGCACGAGGCGGGCCCACCTCTCGGGTTCGCCGTTCGCGAGCGAGGCGAGATCGCACCCACCCTCCCCCAGGCGAACGAGAGCGAGCAACGCAACGTCAGGCTCCGCCGTCGTCGAGAGCGGGCCGAGGAGGGCTGCGGACGGGATGGCCGCCAGCACGGGTGAGTCCAGGAAGCGGACGGCGCGCGCCGTATCGAGGAACCCGCGGCGGGCGAGTTCCCCGGGTGAGGGACGCGCATCTGCCATCAGAGGCCCGGGAGGAAACGCTTCAGCTCGAACGGCGTGACCTGGCCGCGGTACTCCTGCCACTCGTTGCGCTTGTTGCGGATGACGTGGTCGAAGACCTCCTCGCCGAGCGTCTCGGCCACGAGTTCGCTCTGCTCCATGAACTCGAGGGCCTGCTGGAGGGAGGACGGGAGGGGCATGTAGCCGGCGGCGCGGCGCTCGGTCTCCGAGAGCTCCCAGACGTTGTCATCGGCGCCCGGCGGCAGCTCGAGCTCGTTCTCGATCCCGGCGAGGCCAGCGGCCAGGATCACGGAGAGGGCGAGGTAGGGGTTCGCGGAGGAATCGAGCGAGCGGTACTCCACGCGGGCGGACCCGGCCTTGTCCGGCTTGTACAGGGGCACGCGCACGAGCGCGGAGCGGTTGTTGTGGCCCCAGCAGACGAAGCTCGGGGCCTCACCGCCGCCCCACAGGCGCTTGTAGGAGTTCACGTGCTGATTGGTGATCGCGGTGATCTCACCGGCGTGGGCGAGCAGGCCCGCGATGAAGCGGCGGGCCGTGGTGGAGAGCTGGAACTCGGCGCCCGGATCGAAGAAGACGTTGCGATCGCCCTCGAACAGCGAGAGGTGCATGTGCATGCCGTTGCCGGGCTGATCGATGAGGGGCTTGGGCATGAAGGAGGCGTGGAGATCGGACTCGCCGGCCACCTCGGCCACCACCATCCGGAAGGTCATGATGTTGTCCGCGGTGGAGAGGGCGTCCGCGAGGCGGAGGTCGATCTCGTTCTGGCCGGGGCCGGCCTCGTGGTGGGAGTACTCCACGGAGATGCCCATCTGCTCGAGGGCCCGGATCGCGTCCCGGCGCAGGTCCGCAGCGGCACCGCGGGAGATGTGGTCGAAGTAGCCCGCGTTGTCCACCGGAATCAGCTCACCGCGGCGGGCGGCCTCGCCCTCGAAGAGGTAGAACTCGATCTCGGGGTGGGTGTAGAAGGTGAAGCCCATGGAGGCGGCGCGGTCCAGGGCGCGCTTGAGCACGCTGCGCGGCTCGTGGCGGGCGAGCTCGAGGTCCGGAGTGAGGATGTCGCAGAACATCCGGGCCGTTCCCTGCTCGGCGGCGCGCCACGGCAGGATCTGGAACGTGGAGGGGTCCGGGCGGGCGATCATGTCCGCCTCGGAGACGCGGGCGAGGCCCTCGATCGAGGAGCCGTCGAACCCGATTCCCTCGTTGAAGGCGGCCTCGAGCTCCGCCGGGGCGATCGCCACCGACTTGAGCGTGCCCGTCACGTCCGTGAACCAGAGCTGGAGGAAGCGGATATCGCGCTCCTCCACCACCCGCAGCACGTGCTCCTGTTGGCGATCCATGCGCGCTCCCTCGTCTCGCCGGGTTGTACCGGGTTCCATCCTCCCGCACTCCGGGGTGTTCGTGGGACGGCACGGCGCACCGGGTGCCACATCTGGGTAGCATCGCCGCATGAAGAAGATGCGGGTCCACCACTTCGCCGAGATGAAGGCGCGCGGCGAGAAGATCACGATGCTGACCGCCTACGACTTCCCCACCGCCGCCATCTTCGATGCCGCCGGGGTGGACATGCTCCTGGTGGGGGACTCGCTCGGCAACGCCATGCTCGGCCTGCCCACCACCATCCCGGTGACCCTCGATCAGATGGTGACCGCCACCCGCGCCGTCTCCACGGGGGCCACACGCGCCTTCATCGTGGGCGACCTCCCGTTCGGCAGCTACGAGGCCTCCCCCGCCCAGTGCCACGCCTCCGCGGTTCGCCTGATCAAGGAGGGCGGAGCGTCCGCCGTGAAGTTCGAGGGCGGCGCCCACCTCGCGGAACACGTGGCACTCCTGACCCGCTCCGGGATCCCCGTGGTGGGGCACCTGGGATTCACCCCGCAGTCCGAGAACACGCTGGGAGGCAAGCGGATCCAGGGACGCGGGGACGGCGCGGTGGAGAAACTGTTGGCAGACGCAACTTCACTCCAGGACGCAGGTGCGTTCGCCGTCGTCCTCGAGATGGTGCCCGCCCCCGTGGCAGCAGAGGTGACGGCGGCCCTGAGGATCCCCACCATCGGGATTGGTGCGGGCGTGGACTGCGACGGGCAGGTGCTCGTGTGGACCGACATCGCGGGCCTGGGCGACTGGTCCCCCTCGTTCGCCAAGCGCTATGCGGACATCGGGGCCGCGCTCCAGCGTGCGGCGGAGGAGTACGTGGCCGAGGTCCGGTCAGCGGCCTTCCCGGATCCGGAGCACTCGTTCGAGAAGTAGGCGCCTACTGCCCCTCGGAATCCTCGGCATCCTCGTCGTCCCAGGAATCCTCCTCGGAACCCTCCCAGTCTTCCTTCCACTCCTTGTCCGCCTCATCCCAGGCCTCGGTGCGCTCCTGCGCAGCGGCGAGGGCGGCGGCCGCCTCCTCGCGCGTCTCGTAGGGGCCCATCCGCTCGAAGGCGCTCGACTGCTTGCCCTGCTCCACCTCACCGGTCTGCAGGTTGTAGTAGAACTTGTCCACGCAGCTCTCCTCTTCCGGGCCCGCGTCACGGGCCACCCCGACGCCGAACTAGGATGACGGCATGTCCAGTCTCGCCGATCGCGCGCCGCGCGGCACGCTGACCCGCGGCACGCTCTCCCCCAAGCGCCCCGTGCCCCCCGCAATCCCGCGCCCCGAGTACGTGGGCCGGATGGGCCCGGAGCGCGTGGAGCACTCCGATGTGTACGACGCCGCCGAAATCGAACGAATCCGGGCCGCCGGGCGGGTGGCGGCCCGCGCGCTGGAAGCGGTGGGAGAGGCGGTTCGGCCCGGCGTCACCACGGACGAGCTGGACCGGATCGGGCACGAGTACCTGATCGAGCACGGCGCCTACCCCTCCGCCCTCGACTACCGCGGCTTCCCGAAGTCCCTGTGCACCTCCGTCAACGAGGTGATCTGCCACGGCATCCCGGACAGTACGGTGCTCACCGATGGGGACATCGTGAACGTGGACATCACCGCCTACCTGGACGGAATGCACGGGGACACCAACGCCACGTTCCTGGTGGGAGATGTGGATGAGGAGTCCCGGCTGTTGGTGGAGCGGACACGCGAGGCCATGATGCGCGGCATCAAGGCGGTGCGGCCGGGCCGCGAGATCAATGTGATCGGCCGGGTGATCGAGGCCTACGCGCGCCGGTTCTCCTACGGCGTGGTGCGTGACTTCACCGGACACGGCGTGGGGGAACCCTTCCACTCCGGCCTCATCGTGCCGCACTACGACGCGGCGCCCATGTACAACGAGGTGATGGTCCCCGGAATGGTCTTCACCATCGAGCCCATGCTCACGCTCGGTGAGGTGGAGTGGGAGCAGTGGGAGGATGAGTGGACCGTGCTCACCCTTGATCGCTCCCGCACCGCCCAGTGGGAGCACACCCTCGTGGTCACCGATTCCGGTGCCGAGATCCTGACCCTTCCCTGACCACCGTTCCCCCAAGGAGTCACACATGTCCATCGCGTTCGGAATCGACATCGGAGGATCCGGGATCAAGGGGGCCCCCGTGGACCTCACCACGGGAGAGCTGATCGGCTCCCGGAAGCGCATCCCCACCCCGGAGAAGTCCACCCCCGATGCCGTGGCGGAGATCTGCGCGGAGGTCCTCGCCTCCTTCGATGTGGATGGGGACACCCCCGTGGGCGTCTCCCTCCCCGGGCCCGTTCGCCACGGAGAGGTGCTCTTCATGGCGAACCTCCACAAGGACTGGAAGGGCACCAACTCGGATGACCTCATGACCCGGGCCCTCGGCCGCCCGGTGCGGACCGTCAACGACGCGGACGCCGCCGGCTACGCCGAGGTGGCGTACGGGGCAGCCAAGGACAAGATGGGCACGGTCATCGTCACCACGCTGGGGACGGGGATCGGGTCAGCGGTGATCGTGGACGGGGTGCTCGTGCCCAACACCGAGCTCGGCCACCTCGAGATCGACGGCCACAACGCCGAATCCCGTGCAGCCTCCTCCGCGCGGGACCGCGAGGACCTCAGCTTCAAGCAGTGGGCCAAGCGGCTCACCACGTACTACGCCCACCTCGAGATGCTGTTCTCCCCCGATCTGTTCGTGGTGGGCGGCGGCGTCTCGAAGGAGCATGCCGAGTTCCTCCACCTCGTCAAGGTGAAGACACCGATGGTGCCGGCCGCGCTGCGCAACACCGCGGGAATCGTGGGGGCGGCGCGGCTCGCCGCACCGCCCCTCACCGTGGTCACGCCCTAGCTGGTGCCCGGCTGAGGGGGCTGGCCCCACCTCGGATCTGGCTGCTGCTGGGTTTCTTGGCCTGGGCCCTCGTCTGAGCCCCAGTCTGTGCCCTGGTCCCACGAGGGCGGCTGCTCGCCGTAGGCGGGGTAGGGGGCCTGCCCGTTGGGGGCCTGACTCGGTGGCTGCTGGGTGTAGTGCGCCTGGGGCTGGCCGGTGGGGTCATACGACGGGGATCCCGCCGCCGGTTCGGTCGCGGACTTCCGACGGTTCAGCAGCACGAATGCCACGACTCCCGCGAGGGCGAGCACTCCCACGCCGATGAGAACGGGGATGAGCGGGAAGCCGCCGCCGGCGGGTCCGCGGGCGTACATCGGTTCCATGCCGGCGTTCCCCATGGTCCACGTCACCGTCCGGCCATCGATCTCACCGTTGGATTCGGTGACCTGCCCGGGGAAGGTCACCGAGATCCTCACGTCCATGCCCTGCGTGAGTGCTGGAGTACTCTCCTGCTGGGCGTCGAGTGACTCGCCCTCTGCCACATAGTCCCCACCGTCCGTTCGGAAGGTGAGGGAGTCGAACTCCTCGAAGTCCTCGAACGAGACGTTGGAGAACGTGTACTTCATGCCCGTGTAGCCGTCCTGGCTGTAGGGCTCCTCGGTGGCCCAGTCAGGCGCATCCGTGTCCCCATTGCGCATCATCTCCTCCGCGGAGGTGCCCATGGTCGACGCGACCGCTTCCGAGATCGCCACGATGACCTCCCCGGAGACCGTCTCCCCCGGATTCAGGGTGAGTGTCTGGTGCATCCTCATGCACCCGCTGAGGAAGAGTGCGGCCACGGCCAGCATGATCGCGAGTGCGCCGCGGCGGCGCCGGGTGGTGGTGGTCATGAGATGCCCTCCCTGATTCTCATGGCGGTAGGCACGGCCGGTGCCGCGCCTACCGCCCACGTCTCCACTCCTAGGTGGCTGAGCCGGACTGCGGGGGCGTGCCCCACGGGTTCTGACCCGGGTTCTGGCCCGGCTGTT
>JAUNRP010000130.1 GCA_030544165.1 bacterium | reverse complement strand
CCCCCAGCGCCGCCGCCCGAGCCGCCCCCAGCGCCGCTCAGGTACCCTCGGTGCCATGACCTTCCACCTTCCCGAAGACCTCGCCCCCGAGCTCTACCCCCTCTCCTGGCTGCTGGGCCGCTGGCAGGGGTTCGGGATGCTGGGCTACGAGGGGATCGAGGAACGCGGAATCGTCACCGAGATGGAGATCACCCACGACGGCGGCCCCTACCTCCGCGCCGTCTCCACCATCTGGACCGCGGACCCCGGCCTCTCCGGCCCCACCCACCACGAGATGGCCGGCTCCGAGGGCTACGCCAACCTGGTCAAGCACACCCAGTGGTCCACCGAGACCTCCTACGTCCGCCCCACCTCAACCACGCAGCAGGAGGAGGGCGGCTCCCACGTGGAGCTGGAGGTGGTCACCGCCGATCCGGCCGGCCACCTCTCCCTGTGGCTCGGCGCGGCCCGCGGCCCCCGCCTCGATATCGCCACCGATGCCGTCATCTCCGCCCCCTCCGCCGCCCGCGTCACCGGCTCCACCCGCATGTTCGGGCTCGTCCAGGGGGACCTGCTGTGGGCCTGGGACCTCGCCGCGTTCGACCAGCCGCTCTCCTCCTACGCCTCCGCCCGCCTCTCCCGCGTCCCGGACGCCCCCGCCGGCACCGAGCCCTCCGCCACCGAGGCCTCCTGATGCTCCCTGGCGGCGTCCTCGAGGGCACCGGCCCGGACGCCGGGGTGGCCCTCCACTACGGCGACCCCGCCGCCGAGGCCCGCGCGCTCGAGTCCGGCAGAGCACTGGTGGACCTCTCCCAGCTCGAGGTGGTCACCATCACGGGCCCCGAGCGCCTCACCTGGCTCCACCTCTTCACCTCCCAGCACGTGGCCGCGCTCGCCCCCGGCACCTCCACCGAGACCCTGATCCTCTCCCCGCCCGGCCAGATCGAGCACGCCGCCGCCCTCCTCGACGACGGCGCCACCACCTGGCTCATCACCGAACCCGGCCGCGGCGCACCCCTCGTCACGTTCCTCGAACGCATGCGGTTCGCCGCGCGCGTGGAGGTCTCCCTGGCGGGGGATCGCGCCGTCGTCGCCGTGGCAAACCCGCGCTCCACCCCAGCCGCGCTCGCGGACCTGCTCGGCCCCGCCCCCCGCTGGCAGGACCCGTGGCCCGCCACCACCGGCGCCTCCTACGGCCCCGACGACGCAGCTCACCCTGCCGCCGGGCGTGACCTCGCGCTGGTGCTCACCTCCCGTCCCGGGCTGGACGAACTCGCGGAGCGGTGGACCGGTGCCGGGGGAGTGCTCGCGGGGACGTGGGCGCTGGAGGCGGAGCGGATCGCGGCGTGGCGGCCGCGGCTCGGGCGGGAGGTGGACGAGCGCTCCATCCCGCACGAGCTGGACTGGCTGCGCACCGCCGTGCACCTGGACAAGGGCTGCTATCGCGGCCAGGAGACGGTGGCACGCGTGGTGAACCTGGGCAGGCCCCCGCGCAGGCTCACCTTCCTCCACCTGGACGGCTCCGCCGAGGCCCTCCCCGCCCCCGGGGACCCGGTGTTCGCGGGGGAGCGGGAGGCCGGGGTGGTGACCTCCGCGGCGCGGCACCACGAGCTCGGCCCGATCGCCCTGGCGCTCCTCAAGCGCTCGGTGGGCCCGGATGCCGAGCTGGTGGTGAGGGCGAGTGTGCCGGATCCGGACGGCGGGGAGCCGGGCAGCGCGCGGGTTTCCGCCACCCAGGAGGAGATCGTCTCGGCCCAGGGCAGGTCCAGCGCCACCCCGGGAGAGCGGCCGGGCGCGGGGCTGCGCGGCTCCGGGGCGCGCAATCCCAACCCGGCGGCGGGTTTCGGGAAGAACTAGGCGGTCACCACGTTGCCGTCCTCGAGGACGATCGGCGTGGTGGGAAGGTCCGAATTCGCGGGCCCGGAGATGAAGGTGCCATCGAACTCGAACCGGGAGTTGTGGCACGGGCAGAGGAGGTTGGCCACCTCCACGCGCACCGCGCAGCCGCCGTGGGGGCACACCGCGGAGTAGGCCATCACCTCATCTCCCTCGCGGGCCAGGATCACGGGCACGCCCTTGGCGGTGGTGAGGGCCACGGGCTGGCCGTCCGGGAGGTCCTTGATGGCGGCCAGGACCTCGCCCGGCTCGGGGGTGCGGCCCAGGATCCCGGATCCGTCCGAACACGCCGCGATGGCGGGGAGGGCGATGGCGCCGAGCGCGGCGCCCTTGAGGACCGTACGGCGGGGATAGCAACTGCTCACCCACCCATTGTGCCCCGCTCCGCCCGCCGCCCAGTACGCTGAGGGCGTGCAGCTCTACGCCATCCTGATGCTCGGCCTCCTCTGGCTCCTCTCCCTCCCGCTGCTCCTGATCGAGGCCTACGCCCTTGCGGACGCGGTGCGGCGCCCGGGCGCCATGTACGAGGCCTACGGGAAGCGCACCAAGGGGTTCTGGATGATCCTCCTGATGGTGGGGGTGCTCCTCGGCATCTTCGGCCTGCCGATCACTCCGGGCGGCTCCAACCTCTTCCTGACCGTGCTCGCCGTGCTCCCCGCCGGCGTCTACCTCGCGGACGTGCGCCCGGCGGTGCGGGGCCGGTGGTGAGGTGAGGGCCGTCCTCCAGCGGGTGGCCAGCGCCGCCGTCCTCGTGGAGGGCGAGGTGGTGGGCGAGATCTCCCGCCCGGGCCTCCTCGCGCTCGTGGGGGTCACCCATGACGACGACGAGGCGCGGGCTCGCGTCGTTGCCCGCAAGATCGCGGAACTCAGGATCCTTCGCGGGGAGGAATCGTGCGAGAGCGCCGGGGCGCCCGTGCTGGTGGTCTCCCAGTTCACGCTCTACGGCTCCACCAGGAAGGGGAGGCGGCCGAGCTGGTCCGCGGCCGCGCCGGGGCCGGTGGCCGAACCGCTGGTGGACGCCGTGGCCGGGGCGCTGCGGGAGCGCGGGCTGGAGGTGGCCACCGGCAGGTTCGGGGCCATGATGGAGATCCACATGGTGGCGGACGGGCCCGTCACGGTGCTCGTGGAGGCCTGACCTCACGCCTCCAGCGAACACGGGACGTCCCTGCGCGCGCCCGTCGTTACCATTGCTGGAAGTCAGCGGCCCAAGGAGGCTCACATGTTCGAACGGTTCACCGACCGCGCTCGCCGAGTGGTGGTGCTCGCCCAGGAAGAGGCGCGCATGCTCAACCACAACTACATCGGCACCGAACACATCCTGCTCGGCCTCATCCATGAGGGCGAGGGTGTGGCGGCCAAGGCGCTCGAGTCGATGGGCGTCTCCCAGGAGGCCGTGCGCGCACAGGTGGTGGAGATCATCGGGGAGGGGCAGAACTCGCCCACCGGCCACATCCCCTTCACCCCGCGCGCCAAGAAGGTCCTGGAGCTCTCGCTGCGCGAGGCCCTCCAGCTCGGCCACAACTACATCGGCACGGAGCACATCCTGCTCGGCCTCATCCGCGAGGGCGAGGGTGTGGCGGCCAAGGTGCTCGGCAAGCTCGGCTGCGATCTTGGGCGCGTGCGCCAGCAGGTGATCCAGTTGGTCTCCGGCTACCAGGGCAAGGAGCCGGCCACCGCCGGCGGTCCGGCCGAGGGCCAGCCCGCCGGCTCGGCCATCCTCGACCAGTTCGGCCGCAACCTCACCCAGTCCGCCCGCGAGGGCAAGCTGGACCCGGTGATCGGGCGCGAGCGGGAGATCGAGCGCGTGATGCAGGTGCTCTCGCGCCGCACCAAGAACAACCCCGTCCTGATCGGTGAGCCCGGCGTGGGCAAGACCGCCGTGGTGGAGGGGCTCGCGCAGGACATCGTGCGCGGGGACGTTCCGGAGACGCTCAAGGACAAGCAGCTCTACACCCTGGACCTCGGCTCGCTCGTGGCCGGGTCCCGCTACCGCGGTGACTTCGAGGAGCGCCTGAAGAAGGTGCTCAAGGAGATCCGCACGCGCGGTGACATCGTGCTGTTCATCGATGAGATCCACACCCTGGTGGGCGCGGGCGCCGCCGAGGGGGCCATCGATGCCGCCTCGATCCTCAAGCCCATGCTGGCCCGCGGGGAGCTCCAGACCATCGGGGCCACCACGCTGGACGAGTACCGCAAGTACATCGAGAAGGACGCCGCGCTCGAGCGCCGCTTCCAGCCGATCCAGGTGCAGGAGCCCACGGTCTCCCACACCATCGAGATCCTCAAGGGCCTGCGGGACCGCTACGAGGCGCACCACCGCGTGACCATCACGGACGAGGCCCTGGTCTCGGCCGCGAACCTCGCGGACCGCTACGTCTCGGACCGCCACCTGCCGGACAAGGCGATCGACCTGATCGACGAGGCGGGCGCCCGCCTGCGCATCCGCCGCATGACCGCGCCGCCGGACCTGCGGGAGCTGGACGAGAAGATCGCGGACGTGCGCCGCGAGAAGGAGTCCGCGATCGATGACCAGGACTTCGAGCGTGCCGCGCGCCTGCGGGATGACGAGGCCCGCCTCATCGAGGCCCGCGCAGAGAAGGACCGCGTGTGGAAGTCCGGTGACATGGACTCAATCGCGGAGGTCAACGAGGAGTTGATCGCGGAGGTCCTCGCGCAGTCCACCGGTATCCCGGTCCTCAAGCTCACCGAGGAGGAGTCCTCCAAGCTGCTCAAGATGGAGGACGAGCTCCACAAGCGCGTGATCGGCCAGGACGATGCCATCAAGGCCCTCTCCCAGGCCATCCGCCGTACGCGTGCGGGCCTCAAGGACCCGAAGCGCCCCGGTGGCTCCTTCATCTTCGCCGGCCCCACCGGCGTGGGAAAGACCGAGCTCGCCAAGGCGCTCGCCGAGTTCCTGTTCGGGGACGAGGACGCGCTCATCCAGCTCGACATGTCCGAGTTCGGGGAGAAGCACACCGTCTCCCGCCTCTTCGGCTCGCCCCCGGGATACGTGGGCTACGACGAGGGTGGCCAGCTCACCGAGAAGGTGCGCCGCCGGCCGTTCTCCGTGGTGCTGTTCGACGAGGTGGAGAAGGCCCACCCGGACGTCTTCAACTCGCTCCTCCAGATCCTGGAGGACGGGCGCCTGACGGACTCCCAGGGCCGCGTGGTGGACTTCAAGAACACCGTGATCATCATGACCACCAACCTCGGGACCAGGGACATCGCCAAGGGCGTGATGACCGGGTTCCAGGCCGGTGGGGAGCTCGGTACGGACTACGAGCGCATGAAGTCCAAGGTGCACGATGAGCTCAAGCAGCACTTCCGCCCCGAGTTCCTCAACCGTGTGGACGAGGTGGTGGTCTTCCCGCAGCTCACGCAGGACCAGATCCTCCAGATCGTGGATCTCATGATCGCCAAGGTGGACAGCCGGATGAGGGATCGGGACATGGAGATCGAGCTGACCCCGGCCGCCAAGGCGCTGCTCGCGGAGCGCGGCTACGATCCCGTGCTCGGTGCCCGCCCGCTGCGCCGCGCCATCCAGCGCGAGATCGAGGACGCCCTCTCCGAGCGCATCCTGTTCGGCGAGCTGAAGGCCGGCCAGAAGGTGATCGTGGACGCCGAGGGCGAGGGAATCCTGGGCGAGTTCACCTTCACCGGTGTGGCCCGCGGCGAGCACGGCCCCAACGTGCGCGATGAGATCGAGGAGAACCCGGACATCCACGCGATGTTCGCGGGCCCCTCCGAGTCCGCCCGCCCGATCGAGGGCGGCTCCGCCTCCGGTTCCGGCGGCGCGGCGATGGGGTAGGAAACACACCCACACCGCCCGCCAACACACCTTCGACCAGCTCTACCAAGCAAACCCCGCCCGCGGCTGTCACCTCCCGCCCGCGCCGGTTCCCTCTTGCACGTGCCTATAACCGTCCGCCCGCGCCAGTTACCTTCTGTCGGTGCCGGTTATCTCGCCTCCGTGCATCTTCACTCCCCACCCGCGCCGGACAGGGGCCTTCGACCCGTCTCGCCGCCCCCGGTTCTGCCGATTTTGTGAGAGGTCGGGGCCCACGAGGGGCACCTCTCACAA
>JAUNRP010000129.1 GCA_030544165.1 bacterium | reverse complement strand
CCACGGGTTCCCCCGCGCCCTCGCGGGCGCGCGCGGCCGCCTCCGCGGCCGCCGTTCCGGGCCGCTTGGCCTCCACCCACCCCTCGATGTTCCTCTGCGAGGAGGGGTTGATCGCGAGAGCCCCTGGAGGCACATCCCGACGCAACGTGGTGCCGGCACCCGAGTAGGCGCCGTCGCCAATGGAGACGGGGGCCACGTACATGTTGTCCGAACCCATGCGGCAGTGGCTGCCCACGGTGGTGCGGTGCTTGGTGACGCCGTCGTAGTTGACGAACACGGAGGCGGCGCCGATGTTGGTCTGCTCGCCGATGGTGGCGTCTCCCACGTAGCTCAGGTGCGGGATCTTGGTGCCGGTGCCCATGACGGCGTTCTTGGTCTCCACGAACGTGCCGATCTTGCCCTTGGCGCCGAGCTCGGTGCCGGGGCGGAGGTAGGAGAAGGGGCCCACGCTGGCGCCCGCGCCGATCACGGCGAGGTGGCCGTGGGTGCGAATCACCTCGGCGCCGGCGCCGATCTCGCAGTCGGTGAGGGTGGTGTCCGGGCCGATCACCGCGTCCTCCTCGATCCGGCAGGCGCCGAGGAGCTGGACGTTGGGGAGGATGGTGACGTCCGGGGCCAGGTCCACGTCCACATCGATCCAGGTGGTGTCCGGATCGATCACCGTGACGCCCTCGCGCATCCAGTCCTCCACGATGCGGCGGTTCATCTCCTTGGCGAGCTTGGCGAGCTGCACCTTGTCATTCGCGCCCTCGACCTCCCACGGGTCGTCCACCACCACGGCGGACACGCGGCGCCCGGAGAGGTGGGCGATCCCCACCACGTCCGTGAGGTAGACCTCGCCCTGGGAGTTGGCCTGGCCCACGCGGGTGAGGGTCTCGCGCAGGAGGGCCCCGTCGAACGCGTAGACGCCGGTGTTGATCTCGTTGATGGACCGCTGCTCGGGGGTGGCGTCCCGGTCCTCCACGATCCGGGTGACCGCGCCCCCCTCGCGGACGATCCGGCCGTAGCCGCTCGGGTCATCGAGCAGGGCGGTGAGGATGGTCATGGCGTTGCCGGAGTCCTCGTGGGTGCGCACGAGCTCCTGGATGGTGGCGCCATCGAGGAGGGGCACGTCCGCGGCGGTGACCACCACGGTGCCGTTGATGTCATCGCCGTGCGCGAGCAGGGCCTCGAGCGCACAGTGAACGGCGCGTCCGGTGCCGGGGACCTCGTCCTGGTCCGCGATCAGGAGCTCGGGATCGTAGGAGAGGGCATCGGCCGCCACCTTGTCCCGCTCGTGCCGGACCACCACGCACACGCGCCCGGCGCCGGCCGTGGTGCCGGCCGCGATGGCGTGGCCGAGGAGGGAACGACCCGAGATGGCGTTGAGCACCTTGGGGGTCTTGGACTTCATGCGGGTGCCAGCACCCGCTGCAAGGATCACGACGGCGGCGGGACGATCCACAGGAAGGACTCCTCAAACGAAGGCACGCGGGCGATTGCCATTCTAGTCACGCTCGCGAGTTCGCTGGTGCCGGCTCCGCCTCTAGGAATCGAACCCAGACTAAGGGCACCAAAGGCCCCTGTGCTACCACTACACCAAGGCGGACCACCGCGCCCGATTCCTCCGGCATCCACACAGGGAACCAGCCCGGAAACAGGCGCCGAACCATTGTGCCAGACGCCCCGGCTCCCCCGCGGCAGCGGGATGCCAGAATGGGGGCATGGCCACAGAACCGAGGCGAGCAGCCCGAATGACCGGGCAGCAGCGCCGCGAACAGCTCCTCGCCGTGGGGCGTGCCCTCTTCGCGGAGAAGGGCTTCGACCTCACCTCCGTGGAGGAGATCGCCGCCCGCGCCAAGGTCTCCAAGCCGGTGGTCTACGAGCACTTCGGCGGCAAGGAGGGGATGTACGCCGTGGTGGTGGACCGCGAGGTCCAGCGCCTCACCACCCTCCTCACCGCCTCCCTGCAGGACGGCGGGCACCCCCGCCAGATCCTCGAGCGCACCGCGCTGGCCCTCCTGGACTACGTGGAGTCCGAGCGCGACGGCTTCCGCATCCTCGTGCGCGACTCCCCCGTGGCCCAGGCCACCGGCACCTTCTCCTCCCTGATCGGGGACGTGGCCACCGAGGTGGAGCACCTGCTCGGCAACGAGTTCCGCAAGACCGGGCTCGATCCCTCGTTCGCACCCATGTACGCCCAGATGCTCGTGGGCATGATCGCGCTCACCGGCCAGTGGTGGCTGGATGCGCGCAAACCCTCCAAGGAGATGGTGGCCGCCCACCTGGTCAACCTCGCCTGGAACGGGCTGCACCGGATGGAGTCCACCCCCGTTCTCGGCTCCCGGGGCGGATCTTCGACGACGGCGGGCGCGGGCTGGGAGGTGACGTCACCTCGCGAGGAGGTACTCGTCGTCGACGGAAAGGCGGAGGCGCGAGCGGCACGGGCGGCCGAGAAGGCGGCCCGGCAGGCGGCGCGGGCCCAGGAGAAGGCGGCCCGGCAGGCCACCTGAGGCGCGGCGGGAGGGGCCGCGTCGTCGAGGCGTTCACCTGCGCGAAACGGGTGCGCTGTAGCGTGGACCTGGGCGCCGGGGGAGGCGCGCAGAAGCGAAGGGACCGAGATGGCGGAATTGCGGCTGGATGGCCTGCGCAAGAAGTTCGGTGAGGTGGTGGCCCTGGACGGGCTCTCGCTGAGCGTGCGCGATGGTGAGTTGTACGGATTCGTGGGATCGAACGGCGCCGGGAAGACCACGGCGATGCGGATCCTGCTGGGCGTGCTCAAGTCCGACGCGGGCACCGTGACCTACGACGGGAAGCCGATCGGGCTCTCGCAGCGCCGCGAGATCGGCTACATGCCGGAGGAGCGTGGGCTCTACCCCAAGATGAAGGTGGGCGACCACCTGGTGTACCTGGCCGAACTGCACGGGATGGACCGTGCGGAGGCGGTGGAGTCCATGGAGGAGTGGACGGAGCGGCTCGGGGTGGGGCACCGGCGCGGGGACGAGGTGGAGAAGCTCTCGCTCGGCAACCAGCAGCGCGTGCAGTTGTCCGCGGCCCTCGTGCACCGGCCCAAGATCCTGGTGCTGGACGAGCCGTTCTCCGGGCTGGACCCGGTGGCCGTGGAGGTGATGAGCGAGGTGCTGCGAGATACGGCCTCCGCGGGTGTGCCGGTGATCTTCTCCTCGCACCAGCTCGATCTGGTGGAGCGGCTGTGTGACCGCGTGGGGATCGTGAAGGACGGGCGGATCGTGGCCGAGGGCACAATCGACGAGCTGCGGGCCACGGACACCACGCAGGTGCGCGTGCGGGTGGATGGCGTGGCCTCGGAGAGCTGGTGGGAGGCGGTGCCGGGGGTGTCCGCGGACTCCGGCTCCGGGGGCGATGTGGTGCTCTCGCACCGGTCCGGGGACCTCGAGACGGAGCAGGCGGTGCTGCGGGCGGCCTCGGCTGCCGGTGTGCTGCGCGAGTTCGCGCCCGTGCGGCCGCGGCTCCAGGACCTCTTCCGGGGTGTGGTCACCTCGGAGGAGAAGGCTGATGACGATGAGGGGGTGGCGGCATGAGGGAGGTCTGGCTCGTAGCCAAGCGGGAGATCCAGGCCGCCACGGTCAAGCGGTCGTTCATCATCTCCACCGCCGTGGTGGTGGCACTGATCGTGGCGGCCGCCTTCGTTGCCGCCTACTTCATCAACCGGCACCAGGAGTCCACGGCCGTCACGGTGGTGGGGATCTCCGAGGAGATGAGTGGTGTTGGGCCGGTGCTCTCCGGGATGGGGGACGCCGTTGACCGGAACATCGAGGTCCGTTCGGTGGATGAGGGCGCGGCGGACGCCCAGTTGATCGAGGACGAACTCGATGC
The DNA here is from genome assembly GCA_030544165.1 of bacterium. Classification (GTDB taxonomy): domain Bacteria; phylum Actinomycetota; class Actinomycetes; order Actinomycetales; family Actinomycetaceae; genus JAAZBW01. The sequence continues at coordinate 2,138 of JAUNRP010000129.1, read as the reverse complement.
GTGGCTGGGGGGCCAGCTCGGGGACGCGGAGCTGCGGTTCAAGGCGGCTCCCGGTGACTCCGAGTTGGCGCAGTTGATCTATGGGGCGGTGAACTCCTACGCGCTGGGGGAGGAGATCAGCTCACTGGGCGGGGATCCGGCCCAGGTGATGGGCAACGTGGGGGCGGCGGCCCCGGAGATGACGTTCGCCGAGGACAACGACGGCGTGGGGACCGACTTCTCCAAGCTCATCGTGGCCTGGGTGATGATCGCGTTGCTGTTCGCGGGCATCATCATGTCCGGCTCGCTGATCTCCATGGGCGTGGTGGAGGAGAAGTCCTCCCGCGTGGTGGAGATCCTCCTTGCCACGATCACGCCTGCCAAGCTGTTCGCCGGGAAGGTGGTGGGGATCGGGCTGGTGGCCCTCTTCCAGGTGCTCACCTACGCGGTGGCCGGTGTGGCCGCGGCCTGGGCGAGCGGCCTGATCGAGAACGTCAGCGTTCCGATCGGCCCGCAGCTCGCCTGGCTGGTGCTCTGGTTCCTGCTCGGATTCTTCATGTTCGTGGTGCTGTGGGGCGGGCTCTCTGCGTTGGCGCCGAGGCAGGAGGACGTGGGCTCGGTGACCGGGCCCATGATGTTCCTCCTGTTCGTCCCCTTCTACACGGCGATGTACCTGCCCACGAACGCCCCGAACTCCATGGCCTCGGAGATCACCTCGATGGCGCCGTTCATGGCCCCGTTCGTGATGCCGGTGCGCCAGGTGTTCGTGGACGTGCCGATCTGGCAGCTCGCGGTGGCCCTGGCGGTCTCGGTGCTGACCATCGTGGGAACCGTGTGGCTGGCCGCGCGCGTGTACCACCGCGGTGTGCTGCACACGGGCTCGAGGTTGAAGCTGAAGGACGCGCTGCGGAGGGGGTAGGGCCGGCCTCCCGCCCTCTTGCAACAATAAGTCCGGTTTGGCACCGAACTCGGTGCCAAACCGGACCCGCTCTTTTGATCCACCCTCCTTCGTGAACAATAAGTCGGGTTCGGCACCGTACTCGGTGCCAAACCGGACCCGCTCCCGGTAGGCCAACCTTTCGAATTCTCCACAGGAGCAGCGCGGACGTGACTCTCCACAGCGATGGGGTGCGGGGTCCCAGCCACATCGACTTCTGCGAGACCCTCGGCCATGCGTTCACGATTTCGCGTTCCAGAGTCACTCACTTCCCTCGCAGATTCCCAGGACGGCATACTGACGGTGGATCAGGCGTTCGAGCACGGATTGACGAGGTCCTCACTTGCCCGTTTGACGGATCAGGGGATCTGGTACCGGGTCGGCCGGGGTGTCCTCTCCCTCCGCCGCCCCCCGCTGCACTGGGAGGCGCAGGTACGAGCCGGGGTCTTTCTCGGTGGCCCGCATGCAATGGCCGCCGGAAGGTCAGCCGCATTTCTCTGGGGCATGACACGCGATCGTCCCAAGGTCATCGAGATCTACCTCCCACATGGCCGCAAGACGCCCAGCGTTCCACCGTGGAAGTTCTCCCGCCGCGTACATCTGCCACTCCCAGAGGGCGAACTCCCACGCACTCCGATCGCCCACACAGTTCTCGACCTCTGCACGATCGAGCCCACGAGGATCATCAATTGGATTGACGCCGGACTCCACCATGACCAGTTCAACGGCCAGCTCCTTCTCACCGCTCTCGATGCCCGAGCCCGGCTGAAGAATCGCAAGCTCATTCGCGCGATCACCCTCGACCACTTGAGTGGACTGCACACCGAGCTTGAGCGGCTCTATCGAACCAATGTGGCGGAGCCGCACGGACTCCCAAAAGCGGAGCATCAGGTGTGGACGGCAGGAGGGCGCTCTGACCTCAAGATGTGGGACCTGATCGTGGAGCTCGACGGACGGCTCGGCCACGAGGGGGTCGGGCGGTTCCGAGACATGGACCGAGACAACGCGAACCTGGTGAATGGCCAGAGCACCCTCCGATACGGATGGTACGACTGCAATTTTCGGCCCTGCCAATCTGCTCGGCAGATCGCGCATGTGCTCCGGCGGATGGGACACCCGGTCGCCCTGAGGTCATGCCCGAGGTGCGCCGGAAACTGGTAGCCGGACGGCGATACCCCCCCAGAATCAGTAAGTCCGGTTTGGCACCGAACTCGGTGCCAAA
>JAUNRP010000128.1 GCA_030544165.1 bacterium | reverse complement strand
CCGTGCGGTGTGGGTGGTCGTTCGTGTCACCCCGCGAACGTAGGATGAACCCAGTCAACGAAAGGCGGAGTTGCGGTGTCGGAAGAGACCCCACTTGCTGCACAAGTGGAAGCTGACCTCCAGAGCGCTCGCGCCCTGCGCGGGGTACGCCTCTCCAAGCCCGGCGTGCAACGTGTTATCACGGTGTCCAACCAGAAGGGCGGCGTGGGCAAGACCACCACGGCTGTGAATCTGGCTGCCGCGTTGGCCCTCGGTGGCCTCAAGGTGCTCCTGATCGACAACGATCCGCAGGGAAACGCCTCCACGGCGTTGGGGATCGACCATCCGCCCGGAACGCCCTCCACCTACGACGTGCTACTCGGAGACAGCTCGCTCGCGGAGATCATCCGGCCATGCCCAGACGTGGACGGTCTGTACTGTGCACCCGCGACCATTGACCTCTCCGGCGCCGAGATCGAACTCGTGGCCGAGATCGGGCGGGAGCGGAAGCTGGCCGATGCGGTCGACGCCTTCCTTAACCACCCGGCAGGCACGGACTTCGACTACATCATCATCGACTGCCCCCCGTCACTGGGACTTCTCACGCTCAACGCGTTCATCGCAGCCCGCGAGGTCCTGATCCCCATCCAGTGCGAGTACTACGCGCTGGAGGGCCTCACGATGCTCCTGCGTAACGTGGAACGCATCCGCGCGGCCATGAACACGGAACTCGAGGTGACCACGATCCTGTTGACCATGTACGACCAACGCACCAATCTCTCGAAGCAGGTGGCGGACGAGGTTCGGCGGTACTTCCCGGACCAGACTCTCGCCACACCCATCCCGAGGTCCGTCCGTGTGTCCGAGGCCCCAAGCTTCGGCCAGACAGTTATCACCTACGATCCGATCTCGGCGGGTGCCACGGCATACCGCCTGGCAGCTCGCGAGATCGCTGACCGTGGTGCCGCAATGAACGAGGAGTCCCATGGCTGAGAAGAGGCGCGGCCTCGGCCGCGGAATTGGTGCGTTGATCCCTAGCGCGGACGAGGGCAGTCGCCCCAGCGACATCTTCTTTCCCCCGAGAGCCAGTGCGAGCCCTCGCGCCACCCCGGAGCCCACTACTCCTGCAGCGCCCCCAGCCGACGAGGCGGAGGATGTTTCACGTGAAACCACTCCCGCGGGCGGGAAGTCGGGCGGAAAAAAGAGCACCAAGCCGCGTACAGGAGCAGCCCCCACAGCCGCCCCACCTGCGAGGACGTCCGCCAAGGGGGCCGTCTCCGACCTCGAGCCCATTCCCGGCATCCGAGTTGCAGAACTACCAGTATCGGATATTGCTCCGAATGCCAAGCAGCCTCGCACGGTTTTCGATGAGGAGCAGCTCGAGGAACTCGCCGCCTCGATCACCGAAATCGGCGTGCTCCAGCCGATCGTGGTGCGTCCCGCACCTTCCGGATCGGAGCGCCCGTGGGAACTCATCGTGGGGGAGCGGCGGCTGCGCGCATCGGGCCTCGCCGGAATCGGCACCATCCCCGCGGTCATCCGGGAGACCGAGGACAGCCAGATGCTCAGGGACGCCCTCCTGGAGAATCTGCACCGCGCCAACCTCAACCCCCTGGAGGAGGCGTCCGCCTACCAGCAGCTCCTCGATGACTTCGGGATCACCCAGGAGGAGCTCGCACGGAGGATCGCCCGCTCACGCCCGCAGATCTCCAACACCCTCCGCCTCCTCAAGCTGCCGCCGCTGGTGCAGCGCCGCGTGGCCGCGGGGGTCCTCTCCGCAGGCCACGCGCGCGCGCTCCTGGGTCTGGACGATGGCGCCGCCATGGAACGCCTTGCCCAGCGGATCGTGGCCGAGGGCCTCTCGGTGCGCGCTACGGAGGAGATCGTGGCGCTTGGTGAGGCACCAACGGCACCCGAGCTCCGCCGTCGGAAGAGGGTGAACTCCAGCCAGGGGGACCTGGACGAACTGGCCACCCGGCTCGCCGACCGCTTCGACACCCGCGTCAAGGTCACCATGGGCGCAAGGCGCGGAAGGATCACCGTGGACTTCGCCTCGCTCGAGGACCTCGAGCGAATCCTCGGCACCCTCGCACCGGGGGAGCAGGTGCAGCAGGGCGGCTGAGCCGCCTACGCCTGCAGCTCCGCCAGGATCGCGGGGATCTCCGGGGGCAGATCGCTGGCCATGAAGCCGCGCGGACCGAACGCGGAGGCGAGCCTCTCCCCGCACCGCCCGTGCACTGCGGCCGCCCAGACCGCCGCCTGTTCGGGGGCGGCCCCGCGGGCCAGCAACCCAGCGATCACGCCGGACTTCACGTCCCCGCTGCCGGAGACGGCGAGCCCCTGACCACCGCCTTCGTCCACCCAGAGCTCACCATCCGGCGAGGCGATGAAGCTGACCTCGGCGCCGCTCACCACCACGGCGCCGGTCGTGGACGCGAGCCGGAGGGTGGCGTCCACGAGTGTGTCCCTCCCCTGGGCGGAGTTGAGGTTCGTGGGCGCGGTCTCCCCGAGGGTCTTGAAGAGCTCCGTGGCATTAGGGGAGAGGACCGTGCGCCCAGCCAGGTGCTTGACGCCATCCAGGTTGTCCGTGAGGTAGGCGAGGCCGAGGGCGTCGAGGGAGAGGGCGCAGTCCAGGTGGGGGATGACCTCGCCGAGCAGGCGGTTGCTGGCCTCCGGGCTCATGATCCCCGGGCCGATCACCACGGCGTCCGCCTCGGCCGCCATCTCGATGATCTGCTCCGCGGCGGAGCCGTCCAGATCGCCGTGTCCGTCCGCCGCCACCCCCACCACGTAGGCCTCCGGGATCGAGACCCCGAGGGCGGCGGCCACCGACTCCACCGTGATGAGCTGCAGCTTTCCCGCGCCGGCACGCATCGCCGCCTGCCCGGCCAGCAGCACCGCTCCGGGCATCCCGCGGTTTCCGCCCACCACGATCACCGTGCCGGACGAGTTCTTGTCACCCTCCGCATCCGGCAGCGCCCAGTCCCGCAGGAGGGTGGTGGTGATGATGTGGGGCTCCCGGGTGGCCGTGCCGCCCTTCCCGCCCTTTCCGCCCTCGCTACTCACGCCTTCCCCTCCCCGGCCGCCGGCTCTGCGGTGGCCCGCACGCCCTCGAGGTGCGCGGTCACGCCGTACTCCGCGAGCTCCAGTGAGCCCTCCCGGCTCCGCTCGTAGAACGTCAGCGAGACGTTGGGCACCGGGGTCTCCCGATCGATCGCCATGAGCTCCGACTCCTCCAGCGACTCCAGGACCAGCCGGAATGACATAATCGTGGCCTGGTGGCTGAAGACCCACACCTTCTCCGAGTCGTACTCGGCGCGGATGTCCGCCAGGATCGAGCGGATCCGCAGCGCCACATCGCACCAACTCTCCCCGCCCGCCGGACGGTAGTAGAGCTTCCCATCGCGGGTGCGCCGCTCGGCCTCCTCCGGGAACTTCTCCTCGATCCCGATCCGTGTGTACCCGTCCAGCACGCCCAGATCCCGCTCGCGGATCCGCTCGTCCAGCACCAGGCGTTGGTCCAGCCCCGCCACCTCCAGCGCGATCTCGGCCGTTCGGCGCGCGCGCACGTAGGGCGAGCTGAGCACCACGTCCGGCCGCTCGTCCTCCGGCAGTTCGCGCAGGTACTCACCCAGCGCCCGCGCCTGCCGCTCGCCCAGCTCGGAGAGCGGGGTGTCCGCGTCCCGCGTCTCGATCTCCAGGCGCCCCGCGCCCGTCTGGTGCGCGTGCTCGTCCGCCACGTTCGCCACGGACTGCGCGTGCCGTACCAGCACCAACTGTTTCGGTGCCCGACGACGACCGGCCGCCAACGACTCCGCCTCCAGGTGGTCCCGGGGCTCAGTTTCAGGGGTGTGCGCCATCTCTCCAGTCTGGAATGGGGCGGGTAGGCCCGCAACGCGAGTGATGATCCGAGATCCTCGAAGGCTCGTGGTGTCACCAGATCGATGAGAGGGTTGCGCCATGGAGGAGTACACGGACGTGAGAGGTGCGCGGTTCACTGACGACGACATCGAGCACTGGGCCGCCGAGGCCGAGTCTGAGAAGCCCTACGAGGGAGCGCACCTCGGGCCATCCGTGGCCGGACGTCCGATCAGCGCGAACGCGCATTCACGCCCGGCAGTCGATCCGAGGACCCGAGCACCGCAATGCGAGGGCTAGAGGGGAGAGGGATCTCCTCCGCGGCGGGCGAGCTCGGCCTCGGCGCGATCGCGTCCGCCGATCTCGAGGGCGGCCAGGTGGGTCTGGCCGGACCAGACCTCGCGGCCGAACTCCCGCACCCGCACCGTGAGGTGACCGCGGAGGTGCTCCAGATCGCCCGGGGCGTTTCGCCGCTCCTCCACCAACGGAACTGGGAGGACGAACGCCTCATCGGGCGGCGCATCGGCATCCACCTCGATCTGCCACCGCCACGATCTCCCGCGCAGCCGCCAGCTCCCGGGGGAGACCTCGGCCTGCACGGGGGAGGTGACCGGGTTTCCGAGCCGCACCACGCGGCCATCCGGCAGGGCCACCACGAGTGCGGTCACCTCCGTGGACCACCTGCGCCCGGCAATCTCCGGACCGGCGGTGATCACCCCTCCGGCGAACGCCACGCAGGCCTCCGGCTCATCGAAGCCCTGCGCCTGGCCCCACCACCACGCCTCCGGGAATCCGCCGCGGCCCCAATTCTTCTCGCCGTACACCTGCCAGCCGTCCACCTCGATCCGCTCACCGGCAAGCACCACGTGGCCGTGGGCGCTGCCGCCGAGCAGCCAGGGATGCCAGTACTGGTTGAGACCGGGAACGGTCTGGAAGTAGCTCGAGCCGCCAAAGAGCGCTCGGGGCCACGGCCGAGGATCGCGGATCTCGATCGAGACGGCACTGTCCTCCAGCGCGAACTGGGCGATAGAGGCGGTGGCGAGCACGCCGTCGTCGGGGAAGGAAGGAGCGGGAGGGCGGCCGGTGAGGCTGCGGGGGAGCGGCGAGCGGCCCGCCCACGCACCCAGGGCGGCGGGATTGGCGCGGGCGGCGGGGAGTTCGGCGGTGCGGAGGAGGCCGCCGGGCTCGGCGGCGATACCGACCGTGGCCCACTGGGGTCCTTCCTGGGGCGTGTTGATGCCGATGAGCGCGATGACCACGCGGCCGGAGTCGGGATCCGTGAGGCGCCAGAAGTAGCCCTCCATGGAGACGCCGTGCCAGGGGAGAGGATCGCCGAGCGGGAGATCGGCGCCGGTGGAGCGGTAGGGGCCGGGAGTGGGGGAGGTCATGGGGAGATGGGCCCGATCAGTGGTTGCGGAGAGCGTCGATGAGCTCGTCCTTGGTCATGGAGGACCGGCCTTCGATGTCCAACTCACGGGCGCGCTCGAGGAGTTCGTCCTTGGTCTGGTCCTCGTAGTTCTCCGCCTCGCCGCCCTTGCGGCCCACGTCCTTGCGGGAGGTCTTCGCGGCCGCGTTCGCGATCCGCGCCGACTTCTCCTTGCTGTTTCCCTCGCGGCGTAGCGCCTCGTAGACCTCCTTGTCCTTGACGGAGGGACCTGGGTCCTCGCGGCCGGTGCTCTCTCTGGGTGCCATCCATCCACGCTAAACCGGCATGGTGGTGCCCACCACTGGGAGCACCACCATGCCGGTTGTCGGTCTGGAGTGGGATGTGGCTAGCAGTAGGCGCCTGCGCTGTAGCCGAGGATTCGGGCGGCGCGGCGATCCGCATCGCACTCGAGGCCGTCCCAGCCGAGGGAGTTGATCACGGCCTCGGGCGAGCCGTACTCCCACACCTGCTGGAAGTGGGCGCACTCGTGGGCGCCGATCCACTGGAGTCGGTTGGTGTTGACGGAACCTCCCACGATGATCGTGTAGTTGTACCAGTCGGCCTGGGCGTAGCGGGCTCCGGAATCGCCCCACACCACGCCCACGCCGGAGCAGCCGGCGGCCGCGGCGTGCGAGCGGACCTTGCTGAGGACGTCCACTGCCGGTGCTGGCGGGGGCGGCGGAGGAGTGGGGGCGGGGGCGGGGGCGGGGGCGGG
>JAUNRP010000127.1:4854-5979 GCA_030544165.1 bacterium | reverse complement strand
GGGCGGCAGCGCCATGCGGGAAGTCCTGCGCCGGTACCTGAACACCCAGCGTGAGGCAGTCCTCTGGAAGCTCGAGGGCCTCTCCGAGCGCGACGCCCGGCGCCCCCGGACCGCCACCGGCTCCAACGTGCTCGGGATCGTGAAGCACCTGGCCGCCGTGGAGCTCGATTACATCGCCCTCTCCTTCGACCGCCCCCACGGCCTGGCCCTCGAGTGGATGGGGGAGGACGCCGAGCCGAACGCGGACATGTTCGCCACGGCCGGCGAGTCCCGTGCGGAGATCGTGGAGCTCTACGAATTGGCGGCCCGGCTCACCAATGAGGCCCTCGATGAGCTTCCCCTCGATACCCCGGGCCGCGTCCCCTGGTGGGGGGACCGTGGAGAGGTGACGCTCGGTCTGGTGATCGTGCACCTGATCGCCGAGACCGCCCGGCACGCCGGCCAACTGGACATCCTCCGCGAGACCATCGACGGCGCCGCCGGCCTCCGCGCCTCCGCCCCCAACATGCCCGAGCCCGTGGGGAGCGAGTACTGGGCCACGTACCGGGAGCACCTCACCCAGATCGCGGACGGTTTCGGGACCGCCTGACCCGCGCGCCCCGTCGACCCGAGTGTGGGGCGCGTCCCGGCACCTACCGCAGGATCGGCACAGAGATCGGGTAGCGGTAGAGGATGCCCCTTCCAGCATCCATGGCAGCGGAGATGTGGAACACCAGCATCCCGATGAACGCCCCGATCCAGATCGCGATCGCGAACGGGATCCCGATGATGCTGAAGAACAGCAGCCACGCGGCCGCGTTCGCCAGGAAGAGGAGCAGGTTGAAGTTGAAGCTCCGGGCGGCTGCCACCCGCACGAACTCACTGCGGCCGCGGAAGAACACCCAGATCAGCAGTGGTGCCACGAAACCGAGCCAGCCAGCGGAGAGGAGCGTGGCGATCGGTGCCGCCACGTGGGCGAGCACCGCCCACGTCTTCTCCTCCCCGGGGCTCATGTCACGGGATTGCCCCAGCACCGGATCGCCCGGGTGTCCGCGGCGCTCCCAGCCCTCCGAACCGTAGGAGTCATGCGGGCGGCCGTACGGATCGCCCGGCGCCCCATACGGATCCCTAGGCGCCCCATACGGA
>JAUNRP010000127.1:0-4844 GCA_030544165.1 bacterium | reverse complement strand
CGCTGAATCCGCCCCGGTCCCAGTCGTACTCGTGGCGCGTCCAGTCCTCGGTGCCGTGTCCGCCCTGTCCATACGGGTTACTCATGGTCCAATCCTCCTCCCGCGCCCGGCGCCCCACCACCCCCCGGGCACCCGTCCGTCATGGGGGATAACCCCCGTGGCCTAGCCTCTATTCCATGCCCACCCCCTCCCTTTCCCCCGACGGCGGAGCCTCCCATCCCCAGATCCGTCACCTTCTCGCGGCGTTGGGTGAGGAGGAGGTGGCAGCCGCGGTGGCGGAGCGCCACGAGTCCGCCACCATCCCGGATACGTTCCTCGAATCCCGCGCCCGCCGGCAGCCGGTGGCACGCCCCCGCCAGGCCGCCGTCCTGATCCTGCTCTCGGATACGGACTCCCCGGACCTGACCTTCGTGGAGCGGGCCGCCACGCTGCGCCACCACCCCGGCCAGATCGCCTTCCCGGGCGGCGGGATCGATCCGGGGGAGAGCGCCGTCCAGGCCGCGCTGCGCGAGGCGCATGAGGAGATCCGACTCGAGCCCCACCACGTGCGCCCCCACCGGGTGGTCCCGGCCTCCAACGTGGCCGCCTCCATGTTCGATGTGGCTGCCGTGGTGGGCACCTGGGACGGCACCGCCCCGATCGGCGTGGGCGATCCCGGCGAGGTCGCGGCCATCCACCGCTTCGCCATCACCGATCTCGCGGACCCGGACAACCGGCTCCTCGCCACCCTCCCCGGCGGCTACCAGGGCCCGGCCTTCACCATGGGGGAGATCTTCCTGTGGGGCTTCACCGCCAACCTGGTCTCCCACGTGCTCGACCTCGGCGGATGGTCCCGCCCCTGGTCCCGCAGCCGCCTGGCCGAGGTCCCCGAACGCTTCCTCCGCGACGCCCGCCGCGGCTCCGGCCCCGCCCGCACCTGGGCGGATTCGGCCGAGTAGCCCCTACCGGCGCTCGAGCAGCACCATCACCTCGTGGTGGGTGGTCTGCGGGAACATGTCGAAGAGCTGGGCCCGCACCGGAACCAGGCTCGGCATCCGCGCCAGGTCCCGCGCGAGCGAGTCCGCATTGCAGGAGGAGTACAGCACCCTCGGGGTGAGCGAGTGCTCGAGCGCGTCCGCCAGCTCCGCCCCGATCCCACGGCGCGGCGGATTCACCACGATCACATCCGGATCGCCCGCGGCGCCCGTGGCGGAGGAGGCGTCCCCCACCATGAAGTCGATCCGCCCGAGCCCCTCGCCGCGCGCCTCCGCCGCCTCCCGCAGCTCGCGCGCCGATTCGCGCGCGGCCGCCACCGCCGCCGGCGAGATCTCGATCCCGAGCACGTCCCGCCCCTGCGCCGCCAGGTGCAGCGCGAACCCGCCCACCCCGCAGTACAGGTCCACCACGGTCTGGGGCCGGCGCCCGTCACCCCCCGACGGCGGGGCCTGCGTTGGCACGTCCCCCTCGCCACCCGCGCCCTCGCCCCTCGTCGGCGCCAGCCACTCGCGTGCGGTGGCGTACAGCGCGGCCCCGATCGCGGTATTGGTCTGGAAGAAGGCCCGCGGACCGAGGTGGAGCGTCACGTCGCCCAGCCGGAAGGGCACGGTCTCCCGCTCGGTCAGGAGGATCTCCTCGGCGCCCTCGATGATCGCCTTGTGCTCCGGCTGGAGGTTCACGGAGACCACCGCGAGGCGCGGAAGTGCCGCGGTCAATTGCGGGAGGGAGGCCCGGATGGCGGGGAGTTCCGCCGTCGAGCGGAGGACGAAACGCACCAGGAGCTCGCCGTCGGGGCTCTCGGTGAGCAGCAGGTGCTTGAGTTCACCCGAGCGGCGCGGGACGTCGTACGGGGTGAGCCCCGCGGAGGTGACGAAACGGGCCAACTCGGGGATCGCCGTCGTGAGGCCTGGGAGGTAGAGGCCGCAGCGGGAGAGGTCCACGCCGCGGCCGGCGGGATCGAGGATGCCAAGGGTGGGGGCGGCGGACGTGCCACCCACCACGAGCTTGGCCTTGTTGCGGAACGCGGACTCGCGGGACGGGTGCGGCGGGTCCCAGGAGTGGACGCCCGCGGGGGCGAGGACGCCGCGGACCCAGGCGTCCTTGGACTCGAGCTGGCGCGGATACGGCTCCCCCATGCGGGAGCAGGAGCGGCAGACGCCGGCATCGAAGTAGTCGCACTGCACGGGAAAGAGCCTAGTGGCGGGGTAGGTTGGCAGGCGTGTGGGAGATCGCGGCGTACGTGGTGGCCGCCCTGATCGTGGGGGTTGCGAAGACCTCGGTCTCCGGGTTCGGGATCATCGCCCTGATGCTGTTCGCGCTGGTCATGCCCACGAAGGAGTCCACGGCCGCCGTGCTGCTGCTCCTGATCGCCGGGGATGTGGTGGCCGTCTGGCGCTTCCGCTCCCACTGCGACTGGGGGCTGCTGCGGCGGCTGTTGCCCTATGTGGTCCCCGGGATCGTGCTGGGCGCGCTCTTCATGCGGGTGGTGGATGATCTGGTGCTGCGGCGCAGCATCGGGGCGATCCTGGCCGTGTTCGTAGGGATGCAGATCGTCCAGCGGGTGCGCGCCACGCGGCGCACCTCACTGCCTCCGGCTCCCCGACAGCGGGTGCTCGCCTCGGTCGGTTACGGCACCGGGGCGGGGTTCACCACGATGACGGCGAACGCCGCCGGCCCGGTCATGACGCTCTACCTCCTGTCCGCCGGCGTGGACAAGCGTGCGTTCGTGGGGACCTCCGCGTGGTTCTACCTGATCGTCAACGTGGCGAAGGTGCCGTTCTCGGCGGCGTTGGGGCTCTTTCCCGAGAGCACGCTCATGCTGGACCTCGCGCTGCTGCCGCTCGTGCTCGTGGGCGCCGCGATCGGTATCCGGGTCACCCGCGTCATCTCGCAGCGGCTCTTCGAGGCACTTGCGCTCGCGGCGTCCGTACTGGCCGCGGTGGTGCTCCTCATCGCGTAGCCGGACTGCCCGCGCTGGTGCTCCTCATCGGGGTAGCCGGACTGCCCGCGGACGTGACCAACGAGACGGCAACTTCCGGCTGCTGGGCGGCTGCGGCGCGTGTGCGAGGGAGACAATGGGGCCATGCCCATCCCCGAGCGAGAACAGATCCGCGTGCCCGAATCCGCCGTGGTCTACGACCGCCGCAAGGTGCTCGCGGTCATGCTCATTCCGCTCGCGATGACGCTGATGGCCATCTCCTCTGTGAATGTGGCGCTGCCCACGATCCAGATCGGGCTGGATGCCTCCGCTGCTGACCTGCAGTGGGTGCTGGCGGGCTACGCGCTCGCGTTCGGCGTGGTGTTGGTTCCCGCCGGGCGGATGGGGGATGTGCTCGGGCGCGGCACCCTGTTCGTGGTGGGGATCGCGATCTTCACCCTCGCCTCGATCGCCGGAGGGCTGGCGCCCGACCCGCTCTTCCTCAACATCACGCGTTTCCTGATGGGGATCGGGGCGGGGCTGAACTCCCCCCAGGTGAACGGGATGATCCAGCAGTACTGGGCCAGCCACGAGCGGGCGATGGCATTCGCGCTGTTCGGGCTCGTGGTCTCTGCCTCCGTGGCCACGGGGCCGTTGATCACCGGCGTGATCATCGAGCTCACCGGGCCGGAGTGGGGGTGGCGGGCCTCGTTCATGCTGAACGGGATCCTTGGTGCGATCTGCATTCTGATGGCCCTGCGCTGGTTGCCGTTCGACACGGAGCGGCGGTTGCGGGCGCTGCGGCGTGCCGGGACCGTGGTGCGGCAGAAGGTGGACCTGGACCCGGTGGGCACGGTGCTCCTGGTGCTGGTGGTGCTGGGCATCATGCTGCCGTTCATGCTGAAGACCTGGTGGGGGTGGCTGCTGATCCCACTGGGAGTGCTGCTGTTGTGGGTGTGGGTTCTCTGGGAGAGGCGCTACGCGGCCCGCGGGCACGCGCCCATGGTGGACCTCGGACTGTTCCGGTACCGCAACTTCACGCGGCAGACCTCGATCTCGGGGACCATGTTCCTCGGCACCACCTCGATCTTCGTGCTCGTGGCGCTGTACGTGCAGGGCGGCCTCGGAGCCTCGGCCCTCGACACCTCGCTGGTGACCCTGCCGGAGGCGGTGCTCTCCGGGGCGTTCGCGATGTGGGCCGGCGGGAAGGTGATGCGCCACGGCCGCACCCTGATCGTGGCCTCGATCGCGGTGTTCACGCTCTCCATCGCCCTCACGATCGGCACCGTGTGGCTGATCGAGATCTACGGGATCTCCTACTGGTGGCTGATCCTGCCGCTCTCCGTGATGGGCTTCGGCCACGGCGCCATGGGTTCGGCCAACCAGACCATCGCCGTCTTCGACGTCCCCAACGAGGACGGCGGCGTTGCCGGCGGCGTCAAGCAGACCGCCGAGCGGATCGGCAACGCCGTGGGCAACGCCATGATCACCGCGATCTACTTCGCGTTCCTCTCCTCCGGCGCCACGGTGGCGTTGACCGTGGCCTACGTGACCATCATCGCGATCTGCCTGGTGTCCCTCACCCTGGCCGTGGTGGACACGCGCCAGCAGGGCGCCGCGGTGATGGAGTTGACCGGCCCCTTCGAACCCTGACGCTGAAGGTGCGCCAGATTTCCCGACGGCGGTTGCTCCCCTTCCGTACGTGTGCGCCCTTTCCCGATCTCCCGGCGGCGCTCGCCCGTCCTCCTCGTCAGTTTGCCGATTTTGTGAGAGGTGCCCGCCCACGGGGCCGACCTGTCACAAATTCGGCAGGAAACCTGATGCCACTGAGGCTGGTGAGTGCCCATGTGACGCGTGTGGTGCCGATTTTGTGAGAGGTGCCCGCCCACGGGGCCGACCTGTCACAAAATCGGCAAGAATGCCGCGGTCGCTGAGTGCCCAAGGAGGAGGG
>JAUNRP010000126.1 GCA_030544165.1 bacterium | reverse complement strand
CCTTCTTGGACTTCTTCTTGTCCTTCTTCTTGCCGGACTTCTCGTCCTTGGTGTCCTCGGGTGCCGCCTCCTCATCCCCGTTGGCGGCCAGGACCGCAAGGGCGTCCGTAGCAGCGAGCTCGTTCACCCGGGCCACGGCCTCGAGGTACTCCTGGGTGTCCTCAGCCACGCCCTCGCGGCGAGAGTCGCGCTGGCCCATCGCGGCCTCGAGGTCCTCCGGCTCCATGGTGGCGCCGAGGCGGCGCTTCTGGGTCTCCAGCTTCCAGCGGACCTTCGGCCAGGTGAGCTCGAGGGAGGCTAGGGCCTGGGCCAGCAGTTCGGTGACGGCCAGGCGCGAGTACCACTTGTTGTCCGCCGGGATCACATGCCAGGGCGCGTAGTCCGTGGAGGTGTTCGCGAGCATGTCCTGGTAGGCGTCCTGGAATTCGTCCCACTTGGAGCGGGTGTCCAGATCGCTGGGGTTGTACTTCCACCACTTGTCCGGCCGCTGGAGGCGGCGCATCAGGCGCTGACCCTGCTCCCGCTTCGAGACCATGAGGGCCACCTTCACGATGGTGATCCCGGAATCGACGATCTGCTTCTCGAACCGGTTGATCTCATCGAACCGCTTGTTCCAGTCCGCCTCGGCCAGTTCGTCCACCCGGACCACGAGCACGTCCTCGTAGTGGGAGCGATCGAAGATCCCGATCTTGCCGGCCTCAGGGAGGGCGCGGCGGATCCGCCAGAGGTAGTGGTGCTTCAGCTCCTCCTCGGTGGGAACCCCGAAGCTGCGGATGGCGAGGCCCTGAGGGTCCATCATCCCCGCCACGTGGCGGACGATTCCCCCCTTTCCTGACGTGTCCAGGCCCTGGAGTATCAGCAGGACGCCCTTGCTGCCGCCGGTGCGGCCGTGGGCGAAGAGCCGCTCCTGCATCTCGGAGAGAAGCTCCCCGCGAGCGAGCCTGAACTCGTCGGCGGCGTCCTCCCCGGCCTCCCATCCGGGCGTGGCGGCACGATCGAACTCGGCGAGGTCGAAGTCCGGTCCCACGCGGAGGAGGTCAGCGGGGTCGAGCGTCCAGTCGGCAGTGGCCATGAGGGGGTCCCTTCCTGTTTTTCTGGTGGACCAGCCTAGTGGCGCTGGGGCGATCGTGCCCCTTCTACCTGAGGGAGACCACGGCCATCATGGCCGCGATGAAGTGGCAGACCCACCCGATCACGGTGCCCGCGTGGAAGATCTCGTGGAAGCCGAACCATCGCGGTGAGGGGTTCGGCCACTTGAGGGCATAGGCGAGTGCGCCCACCGTGTAGGCGATCCCGCCCGCGATCACCAGCCACATCACCGCGCCGCTCCCGGCCACGCGGAACTGCGGGAGGAACCACACGGCCACCCATCCGAGGGCCACGTAGATGGGGACATAGAGCCAGCGGGGCGCGCCCAGCCAGAGCACCTTCATGAGGCTCCCCACGATCGCCCCGCCCCACACGATGCCGAGCACGAGCAGGGCAGTTGGCCTCGGAAGGAGGATCCATGAGAGAGGCGTGTACGTCCCCGCGATCAGGAGGAAGATGTTGGAGTGGTCGAGGCGCCGGAGCGTGGCGGTGACCCGGGGAGACCACGTGCCGCGGTGGTAGACCGCGGAGACGGAGAACAGGACCACCGAGGCGATGCCGAACACGATCGTGGTCCAGCGGTAGCCAGAGGGGGTGAGCGCGATCAGCACGATGCAGGCGGCAAGTGCGAGGGGGGCAGTGACGGTGTGGATCCATCCGCGCAGGATCGGCTTGACCGCCTGGACCACGCGTTCCGCCGCGGCCGTGACGTGCTCTGCGGCCGCGCCCACCTGCTCGCTCGCGGCCGAGGCGCGCGTGGCGGACTCCTCACCCGCACCCGTTCCGCTCCGTTGGCGGCGGGGGAGCCGGGGGGCGTGCGTCCTGCTCATCGATCGCCTTCCACGAGAAGGGCACCGCAACCTACGGCGCCGTAACCTACGCTAACGTAACTTTCTGAACCGCGTCCACACTGCTCCGGGGATCCTCCTCACATCCAACCGTGGTTGGTAGCGTTTGGGGAAGACCAGTTGGAGGGAGTGTGTGGTGGCCGCAGGCAACCTGCTCTACGAACTCTACGAACGCCGCCTCGTGCGCGAACTGGATCGGGAGCGCGTTCCCCAGCACGTGGCGGTGATGCTGGACGGCAACCGGCGCTGGGCCCGCTCGGCGGGCACCACCACAGCGCACGGGCACCGCAAGGGCGCCGACAAGATCACCGAGTTCCTGGGCTGGGCGCAGGAGACCGGGATCGAGCGCGTGACCCTCTGGATGCTCTCCACGGACAACCTCTCCCGCGATCCCGGCGAGGTCCGGGACCTCCTGGAGATCATCGCCGGCACCGTGGACACCCTCGCGGACGACGGACGCTGGAAGATCTGCCTGGTGGGCGCGCTCGACCTGCTTCCCGGGGACTTCGCGGAGCGCCTTCGCGCCGCCGAGTCCCGCAACACCGATGCTCCGCCGGAGTCCCTCGATGTCAACGTGGCCGTGGGCTACGGGGGCCGCCACGAGATCACGGATGCCGTGCGCGCTCTCCTCAAGGAGCGCGCCACCAGGGGCCTCAACCTCGGGGAGGTCGCCGAGACCCTCACCCTCGATGACATCGCGGACCACCTCTACACCGCCGGCCAGCCGGACCCGGACCTGGTGATTCGCACCTCCGGCGAGCAGCGGCTCTCGGGCTTCCTGCTGTGGCAGTCCGTGCACTCCGAGTTCTACTTCTGCGAGACCTACTGGCCGGACTTCCGCAAGGTGGACTTCCTGCGCGCATTGCGCGATTACGGGCAGCGCGAGCGCCGCCTCGGCCGCTGACAGCGCCAGCCGTCCCCGGCCCCGACGTCACGGGGCCCCGGCGCCGCCTCGGTCGGTGAGAGACACCGGGTGCCTATTCCAGCCCTACCCCTCCCGAATGTGCTCCAGGGCCGCCCGGACCTCGTCCTCGGTGACGTCGTTCGCCTGCCGCACCGATCCGATCCCGGTGGGCAGGATCCAGCGAATCCGCCCCGCCTCGGACTTCTTGTCACCCACCAGCGCCGCCATCACCGCCCCCTCATCAAACGAGCGCGTCATACCGAATCCGAGAACCGCGATCACCTCGTCGATCTCGTCCGCCACATCCCGCGCCAGATCCCCCCGCACAGCGGCGATGTGCGCCACCGCACGGATCCCCAGCACCACCGCGCGCCCGTGGGGCAGCGCGTAGCCGGACTCGATCTCCAGGGCGTGTCCGATCGTGTGGCCGAGGTTGAGGTTCCGGCGCTCCCCGAGCTCGAACGGATCGCGCTCCACCACGGAGACCTTCTGCATGGCGGTCCGCTCGATGATCGCGTAGCGCGCGGCCAGGTCCGCGTCCTCGCCCTCGGACATGGAGGAGACTCCCCGCCGCTTCACCAGGTCCCACAGCCATGGATCCCCGATGATCGCGGACTTGAGGCACTCCGCCATCCCGTCCAGCCGCCGCTCCCAGGAGAGCGTCTCGATGGTGGCCACGTCCCCCACCACGGCCACCGGGGGCCAGAACGCCCCTGCGGAGTTCTTGGCCCGCGAGAGGTCCACCGCCACCTTCCCGCCGATCGCCGCATCGGCCATCGCCAGCCAGGTGGTGGGCACCTGGATGAGGGGCGCGCCGCGCATGTAGAGCGCCGCCGCGGTCCCCACCAGGTCCCCGGTGGTCCCGCCGCCCACCGCCACCCACGCATCGCCCCGCTCGGCCCGCTGGTCCGAGGCGAACTCCAGCATCGCCTCCATGGCGGAGATCCGCTTGTTGCGCTCACCCGCGTCGATCAGGCGCCGCCGCCCATCCGGGAGCGCGCCTACCAGCCCCGGCTGCAGTTCCGCCACGTTCTCATCCACCACGACGACGGGGACGCCGTGTGAGTGCATCGCCACCAGCCCAGCAAGGGCCTCGGAATCGAAACCGGAGCCGAAGAGGATCCGCGCCTGCCGGGGCCCCATGGGGTGGTCGCGGCGCACGCTCACGTCCAGCAGCGTGCGCGCGCGGGGCACCTCCTCGGAGTTTGCCTCCACCCACGCGAGGACCGCCTCCGCCGGCGCGGACTCCTCCGCCGAAACCAGCAGATCGGCCGCCGCGGAGTACCGGCCGCCATCGGCGGCCGCGTCGTCGTCAATCCACGTGACGGGACCCGAGTGCCACAGTTCCCACCGCGCGATCGGGTCTCGCACGGCTCCGGGGGACGCGAGGACCACGGCGCCGCGGGACTGGGCCGCCTCGCGTGCCACCTCGGCCTCCACCTGGTGGGCCCCGGCCTCGCCGTGGGCCTCGGCATACGCGACGGGAGTGGCCCCCGTGCGCGCCTCGAACAGCGCATCGAGGTCCACCACCTCGCGGCCGGTGGCGCGGGCCACCTCCCGGGCAACGGCGCCGGCCCGGCCGCCCCGGCTCCCCACAAGGACGAGGTTCGCGCGGTCAGTCATCGTCGGTCCCTCCCAGTTCCAGCCGGAGTGCCTCGAGCATCGGGGGCGCCACCTCGGGGCCCACCGTGATCCCGTCCGCGGCGAGCCAGTGCGCGAGCGATCGCCACGCCTGCCCCACCAGCATCGGTCCGCCCGAACGCGCCCGGGCGCCCACCGAGCGCGCCGCCCGCACCAGCGCGGTGGGGGTGGGGCGGTAGATGAGGTCGAACACCGTGAGGTCCTCGCGCAGCAGCGCGGGATCCACGGGGAGCTCCCCGCCCCCGGTGCCCACCGGAGTGCAGTTCACCAGCACGTCCGCGCCCCGAAGGAGCTCCGCGATCCGGGCGAGCGAACCATCCCGACGCTGCGCCACCGTCACCTCGGTCCCCTGCCGCGCCAGCGCTGTCTGGACCGCCCGGGAGGCCCCGCCCGCGCCCAGCACCACCGCGCGGTCCGCGCCGCCGGGCACCAGCGCGCGGAACTCGTCCTCGATGGCGGGCAGGTCCGTGTTGTGCCCGATCAGCCGGTCCCCCTCCACCACGATCGTGTTCACCGAGCGCATCTCCTCCGCGTCCGCCGAGAGCTCGTCCACGAGCTGGAACGCCGCCTCCTTGAACGGGATCGTCACGTTCGCGCCGCCGTGCATGCCGCGCATCTGCTGCGCCAGCCCGGGGAACTCCTCCGGCGTGGTGTCCACCACCTCGTAGCGGTGCGGCAGCCCGAGCTCCCGGATCGCCGCCCCCTGGATGGCGGGCGAGGCCGTGTACGCGATCTCGTGCCCGAACAGCAGGAATGTCCTCATCGCAGCCCCTCCAGATCGTTCCAGAAGGTGGGGTAGGAGACCGCCGCGCACTCCGGATCGTCCGGCGTCGCGCCGCGCGTGCCCACGCCCACCAGGTCCGCCACCGCGAACGCCATCGCGATCCGGTGGTCGCCGTCCGTCCGGATCACCGCGGGCCCTTCCTCACCGCCCGTCCGGATTGCCGACGGCGGCACCTCACTTTCTGGCGCACCCTCACCGTTCGTCCGGATTGCCGACGGCGGTGCCTCACTTTCTGGCGCACCCTCACCGATATTTGGGCGCACGGGGGCGCCCGTGATGGTCCAGCCGTCCTCGGTCTCGGTCACGTCCACGCCGATGGCCGCGAGGCCGTCCACCACGAGCCGGATCCGGTCCGACTCCTTCACACGCAACTCCCCGGCGCCCCGCACGGTGGAGGTGCCCTGCGCGGAGGCCATGGCGATGGCGAGGACGGGGAGTTCGTCGATCACGTCCGCCACCTCCTGTGGGCCGAGGTCCACGGCGGTGAGCCGACCCGCGGAGGTGACCGTGAGGTCCCCGGCGGGCTCCGGCCCATCCACCGATGCCGGTGTGACTGTGATCGTGGCGCCCATTCTCTCCAGAACGCGGATGACGCCGAGCCGCGTGGGGTTCAGCCCCACGTGGGGGAGGGTGATGCTGGCCGCCGGGTGCACGGCGCCCGCCACCAGCCAGAATGCCGCTGCGGAGGGGTCTGCCGGGACGACGACGTCGCGCGAGACCCAGCTCGCCG
>JAUNRP010000125.1 GCA_030544165.1 bacterium | reverse complement strand
TGTCCACATTTGCAAGTTCGCGGGGGTGTGGGGTGATTTCGGACCGCGTGAGGCGGGAGGGTGCAGCGGGCCGGGCGCCGAGGGCGTGCGGCCAAGGGTCGGCGGGCGGGAGGGTGCGGGAGTGCAGGCGGCGGACGCCAGGTCGGGCACGGGTGAGCGCGCGGCCCGGGCTCCGGGCGGACGGGCGGGCAGCCGGGTGGCAAGTGAGGGTGCGGGGGCGGAGGGTCGCCAAGCGGGTGTGCAGCGGGCGTGGGCAGGAGAGCCGGAGGCGGACGCCAGGTGTGGCGGGAGGTGCGGCTGTGCGGCCGGAGGTGCGGGCGGCGGGCTCCAGGCGCGGGCCGGGACGGCCGCCCCGCTACTCGCTGCCGAGGCGCGGGAAGGGCTCGAGCGAGAACAGCACCTCCACCGGCACCTCGAAGTGGTGCGCGATCTGGAGCGCGAGAGTGAGCGAGGGCGAGTACTCGCCGCGCTCCAGGTAGCCGATGGTCTGGTAGTGCACCCCCAGGGCGTCCGCGAGCTCTCGGCGTGAGATGCCACGCTCCGCGCGGAGCATGGCGATCCGGTTGTGGATGACCTCGGACACTCAGTACCCCCGGGAGAGCATCCGCTCGCGGGCCTCGATCACGGTGGAGCCGGAGACTCCCCGGATCATGCGGCGCATCAGGATCGGGGCGAGCACGAGGCCGGCCACCGCCCAGATGCCGAGGACCGCCACGGACTCGAGGGTCTGCCAGGAGCCAGCAAGCTCGATGCCCGCCGCTTCGGGGGGAAGGAACGCGGAGCGCAATCCCATGCCCATCCAATACATGGGGAACGCCATGCCGATCCACTGAAGCGGGGTGGCCAGGGCCTCCATCGGGTAGAAGATGCCGGAGATGAAGATGACGCCGTAGACCGCGAACATCGGGATCATGAGCAGCGCAGCGTTGCGCATCATGGTCCCGATCGCGATTCCGGCGGGAAGGGTGGCGAGCAAACCCAGCACCACGAAGAGCACAAACCGTAGCCAGGCCCCCGGCCCGTCCGGCAGGAGCTCCGGCATGGCGATCGCCATCACCGCGAACACCAGGAGGAGCGAGGCCACGTTCGTGATCAGCAGCATGAGGACCTTGCCGAGCACATAGCCCTGCAGTCCGCCGGGCACGGCCTTCATCCGCACCATCGAGCCGTCCTCACGCTCCATCATGAGGATCGCCGGAGGACTCATCAGTCCACCCACCGCGATCGTCATCCCAATGAGCGAGGGGACGATGTACTGCGCCACCGAGATGCCGGTACTGCCAATCTCCGATCCGCCGGTGAAGAGAATCACCGCAAGGGCGATCACTGGCGTGATCAGGTAGGAGATCCAGTCCGCACCCCGCACGGAGACCAGCAGTTCCACCTTTGCCAGAGCCCACCCATTACGGAGGGCGGCGGAGATACGGGAGGTGAGTGGCGTCGTCGTCCCAGAAGAGCGAGCGGACGGATTGGGTGCGGCGGGAGCGGGAGCGGCGGTCATGCGGAAGCCTCCTCGTTCATGGAGTCCTGGAGTCGGCGGAGTAGCTGGTCCTGGCGGCGGGAGGTGATGCCCTCGGCCTTGTTGACGAGGGCGATGTAGACGTCCTCGAGGGAGGCGCGGCGGATCTCGAGGTCCTCCACGCGGGCGTTCGGATCGGCGAGCATGCCGCGGAGGAAGGCGGTGGGATCCTCGGCGGAGTGGAGGTGGCGGGTCTCGCCATCGGACCAGCGCACCTCCGCGGTACCGAACTCGCGGCGGCGGAGGTCCTCCACGGAGCCGTCCGCCACGATCCGGGAATCGGCGAGGATGAGGATGCGGTCCGCCACCTTGGCGGCCTCATCCAGATCGTGGGTGGTCATGAGGATGGTGGTGTCCAGGTCCGCGAGGCTGAGGATCAGATCGTGGAAGTCCCGGCGGGCGATGGGATCGAACCCGGCGGTAGGTTCGTCCAGGAAGAGCAGTTCGGGGCGGCCCACGAGGCCCGCCGCCACGTCCAGGCGGCGGCGCTGACCCCCGGAGAGGGTGGAGACCCGGGCGTCCATGTGGTCCTGGAGGCCCACCGTGGTGAGGAGGGACTCGGTGTTCCAGGGGCGGCGGATCTCCGGGGTGGAGAAGGGCGTGTAGTGGGAGCCGAGCACATCGATCAGCTCGCGCACCTTCCACTTGGCGTGGTCCCGCCAGGACTGGAGCACGATCCCCACGCGGGCGCGCCAGGCCTCCGTGGCCCTCTGGGGGTCCGTACCGAGCACCGACACTGAGCCGGAGGAGCGCTGGCGGAAGCCCTCGAGGATCTCGATCGTGGTGGTCTTGCCGGCGCCATTGGGACCGAGCAGGACCACCACCTCGCCGCGGTTGACGGTCAGATCGATGGAGTCAAGGACGAGGTTCTCGCCGTACGCCATGGAGAGACCGGAAACCTCGATCACGGGGTGTGTACCGTTCATACGGTGGAATGTAGCAGGTCTACTACATACTGTGTCAACTACGGTACGGATGGTTGCAGGGTGCGTGCGCTCCGCGCGCCGCGCAACTAGCGTGGGGGGATGTCCAACGTCATCGCACCGCGCGCACTCGGCTCGTCCACCCTGGAGATCTCTGGCGTGGGGATCGGGTGCAACAACTTCTCCCGGCCCACCTCCCCCACCGTGGAGCAGGAGGCCTCCACCCGCGTGATCCTCGCGGCGCTGGACGCCGGCATCACCTTCTTCGATACCGCCGAGCTCTACGGCTCCGAGCCCGGCATGTCCGAGGTCTTCATGGGCGTGGCACTCAGGGGCCGCCGGGATGAGGCCGTGATCGCCACCAAGTGGGGCCACACGGGCGGCGCGCCGGGCGGGCTCGCCGAGAAGGGCGCACGCGGCAGCCGCGAGCACATCCGCGCCGCGATCGAGGGCTCGCTCCGCCGCCTCCAGACCGATCACGTGGACCTCTACCAGCTCCACGAGCCCGATCCGAGCGTGCCGATCGAGGAGACCCTCGGGGCACTGGCCGAGCTGGTCCAGGAGGGGAAGGTGCTCGAGATCGGGCACACCAACTTCACGGCGGAGCAGCTCCGCGAGGCCGATGCGGCCAGCGGAAAGGCCGATTCAGGCGTCCGGTTCGTCTCCGCCCAGAACGAGTACTCGCTCCTGAAGCGCGATGTGGAGTCCGAGATCCTGCCCTTCTGCGCGGAGAACGGCATCGGCTTCCTCCCCTACTTCCCGCTCTACAACGGCCTGCTGACCGGCAAGTACCGCAAGGACGGCGGCGAGGGGCGCATCACCCGCCAGAAGCCGCAGCTCCTCGAGGGCGTGGACTGGGACCAGCTCGAGGCCTACCGCGCCATCTGCGAGCGCCTCGGTGAGCCCATGGTGCAGGTCTCGATCGCGTGGCTGCTCGCCCAGCCCGGCGTGGCCTCCGTGATCGCGGGGGCCACCACCGAGGAGCAGGTGGTGCAGAACGCGGGCGCAGGCCAGCTCGCGCTGGATGCGGAGACCGTCACGGAGATCTCGGAGCTCTTCTAGCGGCGGCTGGCTACGCGCCCAGTTCCGCCCGCGTGGGTGGGTTGGCCCCGGCGCGCGAGACCGTGATCCCCGCACACTCGATCGCCCTGACGACGGCGGAGCTCACCTGGGCGGGCGAGGCCTGGGTGAGCCGGTGGCGGGCTTCCGTCCCGCCGAGCAGCCCCTGGTCCAGGAGGCCCGAGATGAGCCCGGCCATGAAGGAATCACCCGCGCCGACTGTGTCAACCACCGGGACCCGGGCGGCCTCGAATTCCGTGACCTCTCCGCGCATGATCGCGATTGCGCCCTCACCTCCGCGGGTGACCACCACGAGCGCCGGTCCGCCCCGGTTCCACTGTCGGGCGATCCGGACGGGATCCATGGCGGGGCCGTACAGCCATGCGAGGTCCTCATCGGAGACCTTGACGACGTCCGCGAACGACGCGAGCGCCTCCACCTGGGCGCGGGCCTGCGCCACCTCGCCCATGATGGCCGGGCGGGCGTTCGGATCGTAGGAGATGGTGGCGCCTGCGCGGCTGGCCTCCGCGAGCCGGCGGACCGATGTGGCACCGGGATCGAGCGTCACGGCGATCGATCCGGTGTGGAGGTGGCCGCCCTCGACTGCGCGGAGATGGGGTTCGAGGCGCCAGTCGATCTCGAAGGCATAGGTGGCGGCGCCGTCGTCGTCGAGAAGGGCGGTGGCGGTGGAGGTGCGGGGGGCGGAGACGGAACCACGGGTGAGCTGGACGCCATCCGCGGTGAGCTCGTCCGAGATCCGCGCGCCGCGATCGTCACAGCCGATGTGGGTGGCGAGAGTGACCGGATGGCCGAGCCGCGCGATCCCCTTGGCGACGTTGGCGGGGCTGCCGCCCACGTGTTCGGTGGGTTCGCCGGTGGGTGGGTGCACGATGTCGATGAGGGCTTCTCCCACCACGAGCACGGGGGCGGTCTCGGTCATGGTCCCACGCTACTCGCGGGTGGCGAGAGGCGGGGCGCGGTGGGCGCGGTGCGCTGGGGGCAGCCGCGTAGGCTGGGGCCATGAGATCGTCCCGCGTGCGTGCCTCGTTTGCCGGGGCGGCGTTGGCCGTGACGTTGGTGCTGGCAGGGTGCGGGGGTGCGGCGCCCAGCCCGCGGCCCGGAGCGGTGACGCTCTCCGCGGACGACACCTCCTCGATCTCCGGGCACGTGAACTCGGACCTGTTCCTCGCGGCCACGCAAGGCGATGAGGTCACCCTGATCGACGTGCGCACGCCCGAGGAGTTCGCTTCCGGGCACCTGCCGGGGGCGGTGAACATCGATGTCCAGTCAGCCACGTTCGCGGCCGAGATCGCGGAGCTCGATCGGGAGGGCACGTACGCGCTGTACTGCCGTTCGGCCACCCGGTCACGGATTGCCGAGAGCGCGATGATCGCAGATGGCTTCGAGCGGGTGTTCGGGCTGGACGGCGGGGTCAGCGACCTCGATCCGGGGATCCTCGTGACGAACTGAGGGGTAGGTCAGCTCCCGGGGGTGACCTGCGCGAGCTGGGTGGCGATGCGCACGGAATCATGGGCGCCGTGGCGGCCGATCGCCTGGACGAGGTCCTCGGTGAGGCGCGCTCGACCCTTCTCCCCGCAGGAGAACCGCCACTCCGATCCCGGCTCACCGTGGACGAGTGGCGCTTCCGAACCACCCAGGAGTCTGCCTGCCAGCGTGCCCCCGAGCGTCTGCTGTGCGCGGGGGGCGGGGCCGTCGAAACGGAGGGAGACGGGGATGCGGCTCGCCTCCACCCTCCCGTTGGTGAAGTTCCGGAAGTGGAAGAGGCGGACGCGGCTGGGCAGGCCCTCGGTGCGGACGTAGCGGAGGGTGGGGAGCTCGATCTGCTCCCAGCGCGCTGACTCCAGATCTGACCAGAACGGCAACAGCGTGCCGGCCAGCACCCCCCTCTCGCACACCACGAACGCGCCGCGGAGGCTCACCAGGAACGTGATCGCCGTGACCACGGCCAGGAACGCCGCCCATCCGGCGAACGCCAGCCACTCGCCAAATGGAATGGCGACCGCAGCTCCTGCTGCCAGCGCCGCGCCCAGCAGGAGAAGCGTCATCAGCCCCGGCGGGGTGGGTGGCATCCGGTGGATGCCCACCACGTTCCCGAGGTCCGATTGGCTGGCGCCGCGCTGGGCGATCGATCTCCCACTCACGCGCCCAAGACTAGGGCCCGATCATGCTGCGGGACGAACACGAGATCCGCAAGATCCGCCCCCGGTTGCTCCCCGGCGCATGGCCCGGCCTCCTAGCCTTGGAGCCATCTGATGGGGCGCGGTCTGGGGGCATCATGGGCTGGAGACGGGCAACGGCGCTGGGAGCCACGGCGATGATGCTGGCCGCCTGTTCATCTCAGGCGCCCGCGCCGGTGGTTCCCACGAGTCCGCCCGCTGTCGAGAGCCTGGAGCCCGCCCCCGAGCCGGCCACCCCCACTCCCACGGAACCAGCACCCGCGCCCGAGCCACCTCCGTCTCTCGAGCCACCCCCGTCACCGGAACCCCC
>JAUNRP010000124.1 GCA_030544165.1 bacterium | reverse complement strand
CGGAGCGCCCGCACACCACCAACCCCGATCCTCCAACATTCACCCCGGAAGAACTCCTCTGGGAGAGCGAGGACATTCCCCAGCGGCCCGCCCCACCAACCAACCCACCCCAGCTCTACGGCGCGTGGGAGGTGATCAAGGATCCTGCCGCTCCCCCCTACGGATTCGTGCTGGCGAACGGGAACTTACGCGTCTGGGCCGCGGGCTACGATTCGATCCCCATCGGCGAGCCCTCTGATCCGGCTGTCCTGGACTTTTTCGATCCCACGATCCAGATCCACAGCGAGGCCGTGGCGCGCGCACAGTACGAGTTCAGCATCGCGCCCATCCCCACCCATGACTGCCAGCTCCCCGACCCACCGGCCGAGTCTGATCACGCAGAGTTCCAGCGGGTGGCCACCGAGTACGTGGACTGCGTGGTGGACGCCTGGCGGCCCCTCGCCACCTCACTCGGTGTCACGCTCAAGGACACCTACCCCGTGCGCCACTGCATCATGCCCGAGTACCAGATTGACGAGTTCTGCCCGGCCGAGAACAACCCGGGAAGCGCATGGTGGAACGCGGCCGAGGAGTCCATCTACTTCGCGCCGGACTACCCCTGGAACCAGTGGGCCGACAAGCGCTCCATCGCCAGCACGCTCATCCACGAGGCGATGCACCTCCTCCAGTTCCAGGTAGCCGTGGACGGCCAGTACCTCCTCTTCCCCACGATCGGATACCTCGCCCTCGAACATGACGAGAACTCCCGGCGCCTCGAGACCCAGGCCGAGTGCCTCGCCACCGGCATGGAGGCCCGCCCGGGCATGCGGCGCGCCGACTTCTGGGACCACAGCCTCTTCTTCCCCGGCGATGAGCGCCACCACGGGCACATCATCGGCGATTACTGGTCCCGCCGGGCCATCCAGGGCCACGTGGGCGACTGCATGACCTGGCTCGCCCAGCCCCACCTCAACGAGTGGCGCTAGGGGACCCGTGCGCGCGCGCCGCCCGCTGGCCCCGGCCCTCGCCGCCTCGTTGGCGCTGGTCGCGTGCGTCCCGTCCGCCCCGCCCTCCCCCTCTCCCCCGACGACGGAGGCATCAGTACCAGCCGACCCCTCCCTTCCGTCTGCCCCCACTTCCGAGACTGGGACGGGCGGACCAACGGGGGCGCCGCCGTCGGGGAGTGGGACGGAGGGTGAGACGGGCGGACCAACGGGGGCGCCGCCGTCGGGAGGCGAGACGGGCGGGCCGAGCGTGATCGAGGGGGTGACCACGCTGTTCGGGAGGTGGCAGGAGACGAGCGATCCGGCGGCGCCGGGCGGCGGGCACGTGGTGAGCGACGGGACGTACCGGGTGTGGCTGGCGGGCTTCCCGGCGATTCCGTTCGGGGGGACGGTGGAGGGTGAGCGGGACTATATGGACCCGCAGGCCAGGGGGATCGATCCGGCGGCGGTGGAGGTGCAGTACCAGCTCGCGATCCAGCCGATTCCGCGCAGTACGTGCGAACTCCCGTGGATGGATCTGGACGGCGGGCGGATGCCGGAGCTGCCGCCCGAGGAGGTGCAGCGCGGAAGCCAGGAGTTCGTGGACTGCCTGCTGGGGCTGTGGAGGCCGATGGCGGATTCGGTGGGGGCGAGCCTGATCGAGCACGTGCCCGTGCGGTTCTGCGGAATGCCGGAGTTCCAGGGCCAGGGCCCGTGCGCGGAGCCCGGATTGGCGGGGGCGTACACCTACTTCGAGCGCGCGCTCTATGTGTACGAGGGCTACGCCTCGCCGGGGCTGTGGCTGCCGGAGCTGGAGAAGACGCTGGCGCACGAGGTGGGGCACGCGCTGCAGCACGAGATGCTGGGGCCGGGCGGGATGTACGCGATCCAGTCGTTCACGATGGGTCTCCATATTGACGAGACCCTGGACCGGCAGCTCGAGCTGAACGCCGAGTGCCTGGCGGCGGGGATGGTGGCGGATCCGTCCATGACGGATGAGGAGCTACGCCGGGTGGGGTTCCTGTTCCCTTCGGATGAGATCCACTGGGGCGCGGAGAGCGGGGAGTTCTGGACCCGGCAGGGAATCGGGGGGCATGTGGGGGATTGCGCCACGTGGTTGGGGGCCCAGTCCACGCTGGCGTGGCCGTAGCTGCCGCGGCGGTAGAGGCCGTGGTGCACGGCGACCCCGCGTGCCGCTGCACCCCACGCGCCGCTCCCCGCGCCCACCGCGCGAGAATGGCCCCATGGACGAGCTCTGGTACCAGATCGGGATCACCCCGGCGGGCGCCCTGGGGGTGGTGATCGCCACCGCGGTGCTCTACCTCGTGTTCTCCGCCGTGATCGCCCTGTGGTGGCGGCACTTCCGCACCACCAACACCTCCTTCGCGTTCGCGCTCACGGTGGTGCTGGGCGCGGTGATGGGGCGCTCGATGCTGGGCAACACCCCCACTCTGGTGGGCGGGCTGATCGCGCTCGTCACGCTGCTGCTGATGGAGTCGCTGGCGGATCGGGTGCGGGAGTATCCGATGTTCCAGCGCCGCGGCCGCGCGGTGGGCGCCTCGGTGGTGATGGTGGGCGGCCTGATCGACCATGCCGAACTCAAGCGCCACGGCGTCCGGGCGAGCGAGCTCTGGGTGGCGCTGCGCCGCGCCGGGGTCCGCGATGTGGAGACGGTGGGAGCGGTGCTCCTGGAGGCGGACGGCGCCTGGACCGTGCTCCGATCGGGCGTGCCGGTGGACCGCCGGATCCTCGTTGGCGTGAACGGCACCGAGCGCCTGCCGGACGAGCTCCTGGACGATCACCCCGGCGGCCGGTGAGGCGGGGGTAGCGGGCAACCCCTCCCAACTACTTGACCTGACGTAGTACATCAGGCATAGTAGTTACTACGTCACGCACAGTACGGCTGACGTAGGAAGGAGGGGCGCATGATCAGCAGCGACGTGATCCGCGGATACGTGGACGTCCTGGTCCTGGATTCCGTCCTGGACGGCCCGAGCTACGGCTACGCCATCTCGAAGCGGATCGAGGAGAAGTCCGGCGGCCAGTACGTGATCAAGGAGACCACCTTGTACTCGGCCATGCGCCGGTTGGAGGAATCCGGCGCGCTCGAGAGCTTCGCGGGCGGGGAGACCCAGGGCCGCCCCCGCACCTACTACCGCATCACCCCCACCGGGGAGGACCTGTACCAAGCAAAGTGCGCGGAGTGGCACGAGACCCGTGAGGTCATCGGCCGGTTCGTGCGGGAGGAGAACTGACATGGATGCCATCACCACCTACATCGAGCAGATGTTCCGCGCCCTGCCCCACACGGGCGAGGTGCGCCGCGCCAAGGCCGAACTCCTCGCCATGAGCGAGGACCGCTACCACGAGCTCCGGGCCGAGGGCCTCAGCGAGAACGAGGCCGTGGGCCGGGTCATCACCCAGTTCGGCAACCTCGACGAACTCGCGGACGACCTCGGAATCCGCACCGAACTCGACGGCGTGGGCGATCCCGCCATCGCCCTCTCCGCCAGCGATGCCGAGAACTACCTCCGGGTGAGCGGCCGCGCAGCCACACTGGTGGGCAGCGGAATCGTGGCCATCATGGCCGGGATTGTGATCCGGCTCCTCATCACCGAGTACGCGTTGGGGCTGGGACTGTTCTTCGTGTTCGTGGCCGCAGGGGTGGGAGCGTTCGTCACCGCGGGGATGATGCTCAGCCAGTACTCACAGCTCGAGGACCGCGTCCTCCACCTCGACGGCGTGACCCTCGCGGGCTACCAGCGCCTAAGGCAGCAGGAACAGGGAACCTTCACGGCCCTCATCGTGGGCGGGATCGTGACGATCATCCTCGGCGCCGCGGCGAACGCCGTGGGGTGGAGCCTCGAGGAGTCCGGCGCGCTCGTGGACGCCCTCCGGGCCGGCGGCCTCCTCGGAATCGGACTCGGAGTGTTCCTCCTGATCCGCGGCGGCATGCGCCGCACCGCCCTCGACCGCCTCACCTCCCAGGACGATCCCACCAGCCCCACCAGCGCGGACGACTCCCCCATCGCCCGCTGGTCCAGCCCCTACTGGATCCTGGTGGTCATCATCTTCCTCGCCTGGAGCTTCCTCACCGGCGACTGGGGGATCACATGGATCGTCTGGCCCATCGCCGGACTGCTGTACGCGCTCCTCTCCGCGGTCCTGAATGCCGCCCGCCCGCGCGAGGACGCCCGGCGGTAGGTGGGACTCGGGCGGCGGGTGAGTTCCGCCGTCGCCCCCGGGAGAACGCGAAGGCGCCCCGACGACGGAAGGTGAGTTCCGCCGTCGGGGCGCGTTTCGTGTGGGTCAGGAGTCCTGACGGTGGGCGAGGTAGTAGCGGATGAGGGCCTGGGTGGAGGGGTCCTGGCGGGCGATCGCGGCCTCGTCCCCCTCGACGGCGCCGGTGAGGTCCTTGGCCATGGCCTTGCCGAGCTCGACGCCCCACTGGTCGTAGGAGTCGATGCCCCAGACGGCGCCCTGGACGAACGTGATGTGCTCGTAGAGGGCGATGAGCTGGCCCAGCACGGAGGGGGTGAGGGCCGGCGCCATGATCGAGGTGGTGGGGCGGTTGCCGGGGAAGGTCTTGGCGGGGACGAGGTCCTCGGGGACGCCGTCTGCGCGGACCTCCTCGGCGGTCTTGCCGAACGCGAGCGCGGCGGTCTGGGCGAAGAAGTTGCCGAGGAAGAGCTCGTGGACGTCGGCCTCGCCGTCCGTGAGGGGGCGGGCCGGGGTGGCGAAGGCGATGAAGTCCGCGGGGATGAGGCGCGTGCCCTGGTGGATGAGCTGGTAGAAGGCGTGCTGGCCGTTGGTGCCGGGCTCGCCCCAGAAGATCTCGCCGGTCTCGGAGGTGACGGGGGTGCCGTCCCAGCGGACGGACTTGCCGTTGGACTCCATGGTGAGCTGCTGGAGGTAGGCGGGGAAGCGGTGGAGGTACTGGCAGTACGGGAGGACCGCGTGGGACTCGGCGCCCAGGAAGTTCACGTACCAGACGTTGAGGAGGCCCATGAGGAGGGGCACGTTCTGGGCGGGCTCGGCGGTGCGGAAGTGGTGGTCCACCGCGTGGTGGCCGGTGAGGAACTCCTCGAAGGCCTCCGGGCCGATCGCGACGGCGAGCGAGGTGCCCACGGCGCTGGTGACCGAGTAGCGGCCGCCCACCCAGTCCCAGAAGCCGAAGGCGTTTTCTGGATCGATGCCGAAGTCCTGGACCTTGTCCAGGGCGGTGGAGACGGCCACGAAGTGCTTGGAGACGGCCTCGGCCTTGGCGTTATCTGAGTCATCGATGGCGCCGTTCTGGGTGAGGGTGTCCAGGAGCCAGGAGCGGACGAGGCGGGCGTTGGTGAGGGTCTCGAGCGTGGTGAAGGTCTTGGAGGCCACGATCACGAGGGTGGTCTCGGGGTCCAGATCCTTGGTGGACTCGTAGGAGTCCGAGGGGTCGATGTTGGAGATGAAGCGGCAGGTGATGCCGTCCTTCACGTAGGGCATGAGGGCCTCGTACGCCATGACCGGGCCGAGGTCCGAGCCGCCGATCCCCACGTTCACGATCGTGCTGATGGGCTTGCCGGTGACGCCCTTCCACTCCCCCGAGCGGACCGTGTCCGCGAACGCGTAGACCCGCTCGATGGTGGCGCGGACGTCCTCGATGACGTCCTGGCCGTCCACCGTGAGCTCGGTGCCGGTGGGGGTGCGGAGCGCGGTGTGGAGGACGGCGCGGTCCTCGGTGTTGTTGATGTGCTGGCCGGTGAACATGGCCTCCGCGCGGTCCGCCACCTTGGTCTCCTCCGCGAGCTGGAGGAGGGCCTCGAGGACCTCTGGGGTGATGAGGTTCTTGGAGAGGTCCACGTGGAGGTCCGCCATCTGGCGGGTAAGGGTCTCGGCGCGCTCGGGGTCGGCCTCGAACCAGCCGCGGAGGTCCGGGTTCAGGTCCTGGGAGAGCTCGGCCAGGCGTGCCCACGCCTGCGTGGTGGTGGCATCGATGGGGGCGGGGATGGTCATGGGGCTCTCCTCGTGAGGCTCGTTGTGTCCGGCTCCCAGCCTATCCACGGGTGTGAGGGAGAGCCGAGGGATCGAAGGATCGGTGGATCGAACCCACT
>JAUNRP010000123.1 GCA_030544165.1 bacterium | reverse complement strand
CGGCCTTCGGCCGCTCCCGCCAGACCCACCACGGCCGCCGGCCCGCACCCGCTCCTGCGCTCTAGCCTCGCCTGCCGTCTCGCATCCGTAAGTACCCCGCCTTCCCCACTCGCGGCCTTCGGCCGCTCCCGCTCCGGCGCTCGGGTGTCACCTCTCGTGCCCACGAGCCCTAACGAAAGTGGACTCGCTATTGTGTCCGGAAAGTGACTGTAGTCAGTCGTTTGGCGGACACGATATTGTGTCCGGTTCGGTCAGCAGGAAGGGTGACGCTCCCGTTAGGACGGGAGGGACCGACCAACCGCACTGTCGGTACGGGACGCACGCCTCCGTCATCGGGGGAACTAGTGCGGCTTGACCAGCGGGAACAGGATCGTCTCGCGGATCCCGAGGCCGGTGAGGGCCATCAGGAGGCGATCGATGCCCATGCCCATACCGCCCGTGGGGGGCATGCCGGACTCCATGGCGGAGAGGAAGTCCTCGTCCACGGCCATGGCCTCAGGATCGCCGGCGGCGGCCACGCGGGCCTGGGCCTCGAAGCGCTCACGCTGCACCACGGGGTCCACGAGCTCGGTGTAGCCCGTGGCGGTCTCCACGCCGCGGATGTAGAGGTCCCACTTCTCCACGAGCCCCGGCTTGGTGCGGTGGGCGCGCACGAGCGGAGAGGTCTCCACGGGGAAGTCGCGCACGAACGTGGGGGCGAACAGCGCATCCCCCACGCGAGCCTCCCAGATCTCCTCGATGATCTTGCCGGCGGTGTCGTGCGGGGCCACGCCCACGCCGAGCTTGTCCGCGAGCGCCTCCAGGCAATCCCGCGAGGCGAGCGGATCCACCTCCTCGCCGAGGGACTCGCTCAGGGAGTCGATCAGCGAGATGGACTGCCATGCGGAGTCCGAGAGGTCGTACTCGGAGCCATCCGGGAGGGTGACCAGCTCGCTGCCGAGCGTGTCCCGGGCAGCGCGCTGGATGAGGTCCTTGGTGAGCTCACCGATCGAGTCGTAATCTCCGTAGGCCTCGTACGCCTCCAGCATCGCGAACTCGGGCGAGTGCGAGGAGTCCGCGCCCTCGTTGCGGAAGTTGCGGTTGATCTCGAAGACCCGCTCGATCCCGCCCACGACCGCGCGCTTGAGGAAGAGCTCGGGGGCGATGCGCAGGTAGAGGTCCATGTCGTACGCGTTCATGTGCGTCATGAACGGGCGCGCGGCCGCCCCGCCGTGCTGCACCTGCAACATGGGCGTCTCGATCTCGAGGTAGCCGCGCTCGTCCAGGTTGCGCCGCAGCGAGGCCACGGCGGCGGAGCGCATCCGCACGGTCCGGAGCGCGTCCGGGCGCAGGACCAGGTCCAGGTGACGACGACGGACCCTCCCCTCCTCGGACAGCGCCACCTTCTCCCCGGCCTCGTTCTCATACGTCTTGGGGAGCGGCTGGAGCGCCTTGGAGGCGATCTGCCAGGCGGGCACGGGCTCATCGCCTGGGGCCGGGGCTGGGCCCGGTTGAGCAAAGATCGAGAGCTCGCCGCGGCGGGAGGCGCCCACATGGCCGTGGACGAACAGGATGTCCCCGAGGTCAACGTCTGCCTTGAAGGCCGCAAGGGATTCCTCGCCAACGTTTGCGAGGGAGAGCATCGCCTGGATGGCCACGCCGCCCTGCTGGAGGGTCACGAAGCAGAGCTTGCCCGTGTTGCGCAGGTACATCACCCGGCCGGAGACACCCACCAGCGCCTCGGGATTCTCCTCCCCCGGCTCGAACGTGCCGTCCCACTCGGCCCGCACCTGCTCGATCGTGGCGGTCACGGGCACTGCGGCCGGGTAGGGATGGGTACCGGCCTCGAGGAGCCGCTCGCGCTTGGCGGCGCGGACGCGGTACTGCTCGAACTGTTCCTCGTGGGACTGGGGGGTGGGGTGATCGGTCACGCCGAGCATCCTACCGAGGTGGGGTGGCGGCTGTTTGCGGGGGCCCGAGGGCGCCGTACGAAAGTGTGAGCTAGTTCACATTGGTTTTGGCGCTTCGAATGCCCGTTCGAGGACGTTCGTGTCAGTGGGCTCCTGTTGGATGGAGTCATGGAGCAGAACACAGGCGCAGGCGGGCAGGACCGCCGCGAGGAGAAGGGCACGGAGCTGGTGCGCTTCCAGCCCGATGGCGCGTACGCCGCGGCCGTCTCCTCCGCCATGCAGGGCGTGCTGATGGTGGGGTACGAATCCGCCTCGCAGCTCCTGCAGAACGTGGCGCCCCTTCTGGATGAGGACGTCTTTCAGCCCTCCGGTCGGGCCAGGGTCGAGTTGATCGCGATGGCCTCGCGCGTCGCGAATCAGGCGAATGCGGCCCTCATGCGGCATGCCGCGGCACTGGCCGCGGATATGCGCCTTGAGTTCGGTGACCGGCGGTCCTCCGGATCGGCCGTGGGTGAGGAGATCGGCAACGCGCTCGGGATCGCTCCGTTCACTGCTGGCCGGTGGGCGCGTGCCGGTGAGCAGGTGTTCGGGCGCCTCTTCGAGACGGGTGAGCTCTTCGAGCTTGGCGACCTCACCTCGGAGAAGGTCTGTGTGATCGCCGAGATGCTGGAGTCGGCACCGGATCCACTCGCCTTCGCCATCCAGGACGAGATCCTGCCGGTCGCCGCCTGCCTGACGCCTCGGCAGATCAAGACTGAGATCTCCCGGCTGCTCATCGAGCTGGATCCCGAGGGTGCGGACGAGCGGCACGCGCGGGCTCGCCAGCGGCGGTATGTCTCACGGCTCCGGCAGGCGGCCCACGGAATGGCCACGTTCAACGTGCTCATGCCCGCGGACCAGGCGGCGGCCGTGAACTCGGTGCTGGAGAAGTCGGCGCGCGCTGCAAAGTCCGCCGGAGATGGGCGCACGAACCAGGAGCTCCGCGCGGATACCCTCGCGAGTCTCGCGATCAGGGCGCTGCAGGAGGGTCACACGCTCAGCGTCGGTGACCCCCACGCGATTCCGCCTGCGCAGGTGAACGTGACCGTTCCCCTCGAGGTGGCTGCGCGCGCCATGCCCGAGTGGGAGGGGCACCCCTCGCCGCTGGAGCGGGTGCACCAATCGATCATGGGCGAGGAGGGATGCGCGCTCGCTCCGCGGGACGGCCGCACGGAGGCCGCGTGGCTCGAGGGGTACGGCCCGATTCCGCCAGCAGTTGCGCTCATGCTCGCCTCAGGTGGCACATGGCGGCGGATCATCACCGATCCGCTCAACGGGATGCCGCTCGATGTGGGCCGGGCAACCTACCGGCCACCCACCAGCCTCATGGTGGCGGTCATGCTCCGCGATCGGACCTGCAGCCGGCCAGGCTGCGACGCCCC
This sequence comes from bacterium, assembly GCA_030544165.1. GTDB lineage: Bacteria > Actinomycetota > Actinomycetes > Actinomycetales > Actinomycetaceae > JAAZBW01. The sequence continues at coordinate 2,801 of JAUNRP010000123.1, read as the reverse complement.
CGCCATGTACTGCGACTACGACCACCTCAGGGAGTGGTTCGACGGCGGCGGGACCTCGTTTGAGAACATCCACCTGCTCTGCCGTCGGTGCCATCGCATGAAGAGCCTCGGCGCGGGCCGGTTCCTCAGTATCGACGCGTCAGGCCGGACCTATTGGCGGAGTCCGCTCGGGATCCTGTACTCGGCCCCAGCGGCACGGCGGGAGCGAAGATTCTGCCCCGCAGAGCGGGGTGCAGGAGCGAGGGAACCGGAGTCCGAAGGATCACCGAGCGAGACTCCGCGCCCTGATCCGGGCCCGCCGCCGTTCTGATGGTTGAGGGCGAACAGTCCTAGTGCCTGAACGGCACCCCACTGGGGACCATGTGGGGCGCCTGGCCGGCGGTGGTGTCCGGGACGAAGCCGGGATCGTCGCCGATGTCGATGGCCTGGTTGTTCTCGTCCACGAACACCACCTTGGGCAGATAGGTGCGGGACTCCTCATCGCTCATCATTCCGTAGGAGATGAGGATGACGATGTGGCCCTTGTTGATCAGGTGCGCCGCCGCGCCATTGATGCACAGGATCCCGGAGCCGGCCTCGCCGGGGATGGCGTAGGTGGTCAGCCGGCTCCCATTGGTCACGTCCACCACGTCAACGGCCTGGCCCGGCAGCAGATCGGCGGCCTCCATGAGGTTCTCATCCACGGTGATGGACCCCACGTAGTGCAGATCGGCGTCCGTGATCGTGGCGCGGTGGATCTTCGAGATCATCATCTGCCGCATCAAGCTGGTCATTCATCCTCCTCGGCGGGGCCGGGTACAGTCTCGCGCACGATGGGTGGGAGGTGCCAACTCGGGGTGGGGGGTGGCGGCGGGCAGGAAGGCCGGCGGGCACCGCATCGGCGATGGCGGCGGGCACGGCACCGCCGCGGGCGCGCCCAGCGCTACCCCAGCCGCAGCACCCGATTATCGATCAGCCGCGTGCTCCCCACCCACGCCGCCACCGCCAGTAATCCCTCCCGGGCTCCGGAAGCCAGCGGGGTGAAGGTCTCGGGATCCACCAGCACCAGGTAGTCCAGCCGGACCACGCCCCCGGACTCGCGCACGGCCCGCTCGAGTTCATGTTCGGCAGCGGCTAGCACCGCCCCGCCCGAACCCCCATCCTCCGCCGCATCCGCCCCGGCCACCAGAGCCCGGGACAGCGCCCGCGCCCATGCCCGCTCGGACTCGGAGAGGTAGGCGTTCCGGGAGGACTGGGCCACGCCGTCGGGATCGCGGGCGATCTTCACGGCCTCGATCTCGATCCCCATGTCCAGGTCCGCCACCATGGTCCGGATCAGCGCGAGCTGCTGCGCGTCCTTCTGGCCGAACATCGCCACATCCGGCCGCACCAGGTTCATGACCTTGTGGACCACCTGCAGCACGCCGGCAAAGTGGCCCGGCCGCGTGGCGCCCTCCAACACGGAGGCAACAGGCCCTGGATCGATCCGCACCAGCGGCTCGCGCGGATACATCTCAGCATCCGAGGGCGCGTAGACCACCTCCACCCCGAGCGGCTCCAGGAGGGCGAGGTCCTCCTCCAACTGGCGCGGGTAGGCGTCGAAGTCCTCGTTCGGCCCGAACTGCAACGGATTCACGTAGATCGAGACCACCACGTGGTCCGCGAGCTCCCGCGCCCGCCGCACCAGGGTGAGGTGGCCGGTGTGGAGCGCGCCCATCGTCATCACGAGGCCCCGCCGCCCCTCCTGCTGTTCCAGGGCCGAGGCCAACTCCGCGCGGGTGCGGGCGACGATCATGCTCGATCCTCCTCGTGAGTTAGTCCAGCAGCCCCGGCGGGTTCGCAGAGCCCCAAAATCTCCTCGGCCACCTCCGCCGGGATGCGGCCGTTCTCGGCAGCTCGCCGGGCGGTCACCGCAGCGAGGTGCCGGTAGGAGGCTTCGCCGTCGGCAATGCCCAGCTCGGCCAACGCCTCCAGGTGCGTGCGGACGGTTCCCACATCGCCACGGACCACGGGGCCGGTGAGGCGGGCCTCGCCGTCGTCGAGGACTCCGTCCAGGGCGGCGGTGAGGAGCGGGCCGAGCAGGCGGCCGGGCTCCTCGATCCCGGTGGCGGCGAGGAGGCGTTCGGCCTGCGCCACCAGCGTGACCAGGTGGTTCGCGCCGTGGGTGAGGGCGGCGTGGTAGGCGGCGCGATCGGCGGGCGGGACCACGAACGGCTCCCCGCCGAGCTCCACCACGAGCGCCTGCGCGATCGGGAGCACCGGCCCGGGCGCGGTCACGGCGAACGGACAGCCCTGCAACCGGGCCACATCCACGGACGTGCCGGTGAAGGTCATCGCGGGATGGATCGCGAGCGGGATCGCGCCCGCCACCCGCGCCGGTTCGAGCGCATCGAGCGCGTGGACGCCGGAGGTGTGGATCACGAGCTGGCCCACCTGCCAGCAGCCGAGCCGCGCGAGCCCCTCCACCACGGGGCCGATCGCATCATCCGGGACGGTCACGAGCACCACCTCGGCGCGGCGGACCACCTCGTCTGCGTCCAGGACCGGCACGCCGGGAAGCAGCGCCTCCACCCGCTCCTGCGAGTGCTCGGAGGTGGAGGTCACGCCCACCACGGCGTGCCCGGCGGCCCGCAACGCGTTCGCGAGCACCGGGCCCACGCGTCCGGCGCCGATCACCCCCACCCCGAGGCGGGCGCCGGGGCTCACCGCGGCTCCCCGCCAGGTGCCGGAGGTGGCGCAAACCGGGTCGACGACGGGGGCTCACCTCCCGGCATCGGCTCGCCCGGGGTGGGTAGCTGGGCGGGCGGGGCGGTGGGCTGGGC
>JAUNRP010000122.1 GCA_030544165.1 bacterium | reverse complement strand
GCCCGGTCAGGGGCCGGGCTCGGGAGGGGGCGTGCGGGAGAGGACCACGGCGTCGCGGACGTACATGAGGCCCGTGACCAGGGTGACGGCGAGGGCGAGGTACATGAGGACCTGGCAGATGACCAGGAGGACGTCCGCGGCGCCGGCGGGCAGGAACCCGTGCCACGGGACCAGCATTCCGGTGAGGAACATCATCTGGAGCACGGTCTTGAGCTTGCCACCCTGGGAGGCGGCCATGACGGCGCGCCTGCGCATGCCCATGCGCATGAAGGTGATCCCGAACTCGCGGATGAGGATCAGGGCGGTCACCCACCACGGGACGAGGCCGTCCCAGGTCAGCAGCGCGAGGGCGGAGATGACGAGCGCCTTGTCCGCGATCGGGTCCATCAGCTTGCCGAGGTCCGTGATGAGGCCGCGGGAGCGGGCGAGGTAGCCGTCGAGGCGGTCGGTGAGGGCGGCGAGGAGGAATACCCCTGCGGCGGCCAGGCGCCAGCCGGTGCCGCCCATCAGGAAGAACCACACGAACACCGGGACCAGCAGGATCCGGATGAACGTGATGATATTGGCGATGTTCAGCGTGGGGACGGGCGCTACCGGCCGGTCAACTGCCACGCGTCCTCGCCTCCGTCCTCATCATCGTCATCATCGTTGTACTCGGTGGCCACGGGGGTCTCGGAGTCCACCCAGGGCTCGTCCTCCTCGGGGCGATCCCCACCGTACACCGCAGGGCTGCCCTCGGGCGCCTCGTAGGGCTCGCCGCGCAGCATCGCGAGGGCCTCGTCCAGGCCCTCGGTGGTCACGAGCACGTCGCGTGCCTTGGAGCCCTCGGAGGGGCCCACGATCTCGCGGGACTCGAGCAGGTCCATGAGGCGACCCGCCTTGGCGAAGCCCACGCGGAGCTTGCGCTGCAGCATCGAGGTGGAGCCGAAGCTGGTGGTGATCACGAGCTCGGCGGCCTGGAGCAGGAGGTCAAGGTCATCCCCGATGTCCTCGTCCACCTGCTTCTTGGCGGCCACCACGGCCACGTCCTCGCGGTAGATGGGCTTCATCTGGGCCTTGACGTGCTCCACCACCGAGTGGATCTCGTCCTCGGAGACCCACGCGCCCTGGACGCGCATCGGGTTGGCCTTGCCGGAGGGGTGGAAGAGGGCGTCGCCCTGGCCGATCAGCTTGTCCGCGCCGGGCCGGTCCAGGATCACGCGGGAGTCCGCGAGCGAGGAGGTGGCGAACGCGAGGCGCGAGGGCACGTTGGCCTTGATGAGGCCCGTGACCACGTCCACCGAGGGCCGCTGCGTGGCGAGCACCAGGTGGATGCCGGCGGCGCGCGCGAGCTGCGTGATCCGCTGGATCGAGGCCTCCACGTCCCGCGGGGCCACCATCATGAGGTCCGCCATCTCGTCCACGATCACCAGCAGGTAAGGGTACGGGGCGATCTTCCGCTCGGACCCCGGCAGCGGCTTGACGGCCCCCGAGCGGACGGCGGCGTTGAAGTCATCGATGTGCTTGTAGCCGAACGCGGCGAGATCGTCGTAGCGGGCGTCCATCTCCTTGGCCACCCACTCGAGGGCCTCGGCGGCCTTCTTGGGGTTGGTGATGATGGGCGTGATGAGGTGCGGGATGCCCTCGTAGGCGGTCAGCTCCACCCGCTTGGGATCCACCAGCACCATGCGCACCTGCTCCGGGGTGGCCCGCATCATGATGGAGACGATCATGGAGTTGATGAAGCTGGACTTGCCCGAACCGGTGGCGCCGGCCACGAGCAGGTGGGGCATCTTGGCGAGGTTGGCCACCACGTAGCCGCCCTCCACGTCCTTCCCCACGCCCACCGTGAGCGGGTGCTCGGACTTCATCGCGTTGCCGCTGCGCAGCACGTCCCCCAGCGAGACGATCTCGCGGTCCGTGTTGGGGATCTCGATCCCGATCGCGGACTTGCCGGGGATCGGGGAGAGGATGCGCACGTCCGGGGAGGCCACGGCGTAGGCGATGTTCTTGGACATCGCCGTCACCCGCTCCACCTTGGTTCCCGGCGCCAGCTCCACCTCGTAGCGGGTCACGGTGGGGCCGCGCGAGAACCCGGTGACGGTGGCCGAGATCTCGAAGTCCTCGAACACGCCCGTGAGCCGCTCCACCACCGCATCGTTGGTGGCCGAGCGCGTCTTGTGGGGCGCGCCCTTCTTCAGGTACTCGTCCCCCGGGAGGGTGTAGATGATGTCCGGCGAGAGCTCCAACTGCTCCGCGCGCGCCGGCAGCGCCTGCGTGGGCGGCGCCTCCAGCGTGTGCGCCTCCACCGCCTGCGTCTCTCCCTCTCCCCCGACGGCGGGCGCCGGGGTCACGCCGCCTCGTTTCGGTTTGCGGGGGGTGGGGTCCTCGACGTCGGCGGCCTGGTCGTACGGGACCGGCTGCGTTGCCGTCTCGCGGGCGGGGGTGGGGGCGGGCGCGACCCGGCCACGGACCCGGGTGGTCTCCTCTACGGAGGGCGAGTGGGCATCGTCGTCGAGGTCCTCGGGGTCCGTGTCACGGGAGGGGGCGCCGAGACTGCGGATCCGTGCGGGGATCTCGGCCACGGGAGTGCTTGTGATCACGAGGATGCCCGCGAGCAGGAGGAGCACGAGGAGGGGGATCGCGGCGTAGTGGGTGAAGAGCGCCGAGATGGGGGCGGCGGCGATCCAGCCGAGGACGCCTCCGGCGGCTTCGATGCCGGGGAAGTCCTCGAGGATGTGGGGCTGGCCCGAGCCGATGTGGATGAGGCCGGCGATGGCGGCCGCCACGATCGCGATTCCGGCGGTCATGCGGCCGTTGACCCGGCCCTCCTCCGGATGGCGGAAGAGCCGGAAGGCGATCACCACGAACAGGACGGGCAGGGTGACCCCGAGGACCCCCAGGAGTCCGGCGGCGCCGTGGTGGATCACCTCACCGGCGAGGCCGGAGAGGCCGAACCACTCGCGGGCGGCCACCACGATCGCGAGGGCCACGAGGGCGATGCCGAGGCCGTCGCGGTTGACGGGCTCGTAGTGCTCGGGGCCGCGGGCGCGTGTTTCCTCGGAGGTGGGGGCGGCCTTTGGCTCCGGCCTGTTCCGCCCGAAGATGCGGTCCATGACGCTGCGCCGCCGGGGCTCCTCGCCCCGCGGTGCGGCGGGCTTCCTGGGCTGCCGGGCGGGCGGCGCGGCGGGCTTCTTGGGCTGCTGACGGCCCGAACGCTGGGCGGGCTTCTTGGGCGAGGGGCGCGGAGGGGTGCGTCGGCTCATGGAAGCGTCCTTCGATGAGGCCGACCGTCCGGGGGAAGTCGTACGGGTAGCCATGCTGGTCCCGAACCTAGCGCCGCCACGCCGGATCTGGCGGAACGGCGCGCCGTGGCCCGGGGATCAGCGGGGAGACTCACGTCTCGATGACCACCGGGATGATCATGGGCCGCCTCCGCAGCTTGCGGCTGGCGAACTGGCCCACGCCGCGGCGCAGCACCTGCTGGAGTTGGCGCACATCCACGGACTCGCGGGCGGACTGCTCGAGCTTGGAGCGGAGCTCGGGGAGGAGTTGGTCGAACACCGAATCGCCCTCCGCCATGCCGCGCGCCTGGATGTGGGGACCGGCCACCACCTCACCGGAGGAGGCGTCCACGGCCGCGAACACGGAGATGAAGCCCTCATCCCCCAGGATGCGGCGGTCCTTGAGCTCGGCCTCGGTGATCTCCCCCACGGAGGAGCCGTCCACGTAGATGTAGCCGCACGGCACGGCGCCCACGATCTTGGCGCGCTTCTTGGCCATGTCCACCACCACGCCGTCCTCCACCAGCATGACGTTCTCCGGCGGCACGCCCGTCTGGACGGCGAGCGCGCCGTTGGCCACGAGGTGGCGGATCTCGCCGTGGACCGGCATCACGTGGGTGGGCTGGACGATGTTGTAGCAGTAGAGCAGCTCGCCCGCGGAGGCGTGGCCGGAGACGTGCACCTTGGCGTTGCCCTGGTGGACCACGCGGGCGCCGAGGCGCATGAGGCCGTTGATCACCCGGAACACCGAGTTCTCGTTGCCGGGGATGAGCGAGGACGCGAAGATCACGGTGTCCCCCGCTCCCAGGTCCACGGTGTGGTCCTTGTTGGCCATGCGGGAGAGGGCGGCCATGGGCTCGCCCTGGGAGCCGGTGGCGGCGTAGACCAGCTTCTCGCGCGGCATCTGCTCGGCGGTCTTCAGGTCCACCACGAGCCCGTCCGGGATGTCCAGGTAGTCCATGTCTGCCGCCAGGCCCATGTTGCGGACCATGGACCGGCCCACGAAGCAGATCTTGCGATCGTGCTTCGAGGCCGCGTCGATCACCTGCTGGAGGCGGTGGACGTGGGAGGCGAAGGACGCCACCACGATCAGGCCGCCCGACTGCTGGAACACGGTGTCCAGCACCGGGCCGATCTCACGCTCCGGGGTGGTGAAGCCCGGGATCTCGGCGTTGGTGGAATCGGTCATGAAGATGTCCACGCCCTCCTCGCCCAGGCGGGCGAAGGCGCGCAGGTCCGTGATGCGCCCGTCCAGGGGGAGCTGGTCCATCTTGAAGTCACCGGTGTGGAGCACGTTGCCGGCCGCGGTGCGGATCATCACCGCGAGCGCGTCCGGGATCGAGTGGTTCACGGCCACGAACTCGCACTCGAACGGGCCGAACCCCTCCACGTCCCCCTCCCCCACCTGGAGGGTGGAGGGGGTGATGCGATGCTCCTTGAGCTTGGCCTCCACGAACGCGAGGGTGAGCTCCGAGCCCACGATCGGGATGTCCTTCCTGCGGCGCAGGAGGTAGGGGACCGCGCCAATGTGGTCCTCGTGCCCGTGGGTGAGGACCACGGCCACCACATCGTCCAGGCGGTCCTCGATGTAGGTGATGTCCGGGAGGATCAGGTCCACCCCGGGCTGACCGTCGTCCGGGAAGAGGACACCGCAGTCCACGATGAGGATCTTGCCGTTGATCTCGAACACGGTCATGTTGCGGCCCACCTCCCCCAGACCTCCGAGCGGGACCACGCGGAGCGTGTCCTTCGCGAGCTTGGGGGGCGCGGACAGTTCAGGATGCGGGTGACTCACGGGTCCAATCCTGCCATCGCTCGGGCGGGGGTGCCCGGAGGGCTCCCCGGAATCAGCCGTGCGCGTAGCCGAGCGCGCCCATCGCCGCGCGCATGCGCGCCAGCCACTCCTCCGGCGCCGGGACCAGCGGGAGGCGGTAGTGGACCTCCTCCAGCACGCCGAGTTCCACCATGGCGGCCTTGGCCATCACGGCCCCCTGGCCGGTGCCCATGATGGAATCGTTCAGCTCCGCCAACTCGTTGTGGATCGCGAGCGCCTCGGCGAGGTTCACGAGGCCCTCCTCGTTCGGAGTCATCGCGTCCACCATGCGGCGGTACCGGTCCGCGGCCACGTGGCCCACCACCGATACCACTCCCACGCCTCCGTGGGCCAGGAACGAGAGGTTCAGGCCGTCGTCGCCGGAAAAAGTAGCCATGCCCACCTGCGCGCTGCGCTGGCAGCCGGCCACGGGGTTGCCGGTGGCGTCCTTGAACGCGATGACGTTGGGGTGCCGGGCGATGCGGGCGGAGGCCTCGGGGCCGATGGCGACGCCGGTGCGGCCGGGGATGTCGTAGATCATTGCCGGGAGGTCGGAGGCGGAGGCGACCGCCTCGATGTGCGCGGCCACCCCGTCCTGGGAGGGCCGGTTGTAGTAGGGCGAGACGATGAGGACCGAGTCCGCGCCCGCCTCGGCGGCCTGCTCGGCCATGCGGATGGCATGGTCGGTGTGGTTGGAGCCGGCGCCGGCCATGATCCTGGCGCGGTCCCCCACCGCCTCGCGCACCGCCTCGATGAGCGCCACCTTCTCACCGCTGTGCGTGGTGGGCGACTCCCCCGTGGTCCCCGAGACGAGCACGCCATCGCACCCCGTGTCCACCAGGTGCGTGGCCACGCGCTGGGCCGCGCCGAGGTCCACCTCGCCGTCCTTCGTGAACGGGGTGACCATGGCGACGATGACGTTTCCGAACAGTGCGCGTGCGTCCATTGCCCCAATCTAGCCCCGGGGTGGGGGCACCGCGGGGTGCCGCCCGGACTGCGGACCGAACCCGGGACGACGGCGGAGCCTGGGCTGGGACGACGGCGGA
>JAUNRP010000121.1 GCA_030544165.1 bacterium | reverse complement strand
TGCTCCCGCCGCGGAACTCGTCACCAGGACCGTGGACCGGACCCTCCTTCGCGCCGTCCAGACCCCCCAGGGCTTCGAGCGCACCCTCCTCGAGCGCGCCCACGCCGAGGGCACCGATCCCCTCACCGATGACGCCGGCCTCGTGGAGGCCCTCGGCGAGCCCGTCTGGCTCGTTCCCGGCTCGGAGCGGGCCCTGAAGATCACCACGCCGTTCGATCTGGAGCTCGCCGAGTTCCTCGCCGCGCCCCGGAGAGCCGCGCCCCGCGAGCGGTGAACCGCGAGCCGTGAGCCGGCTCAGAGGGCCTTCACCATCACCCCATCCTCCTCGCCGCCCGGAACGGGCACAAAGCCCTCAGTGAGGTACAACCCGCGCGACGGATTCTCCGCCTCCACGGAGAGGGAGACGGCCGTGAGCCCACGCTGGCGCGCCTCTCCGAGCGTCGCCCGGGTCAGCCGCCGCCCGAGTCCCTGCCGCCTGTATCCTTCGCGAACCCAGAGCGCGAACTCCGGGACACCCTCGTCCACGAATCCGTAGCCGGGCTCGTCCGCGGGCAGGAAGAGCATCCATGCGAGGCCGATCCGCTCCCCCGCCGCCTCCGCCACGATGCCGAAGTCTCCCCGCTCGCGGATCGTCCGCAGGTATCGCGCGATCGTGGAATCCGCCCACGCCTCCTCCTCCGTGAAACGCGACCCCGGCCAGTTGAGTGTGCCCATGGATGCCTCAAGCACGAGGTCCTGCTCGTCGTCCCGCAGCGGGCGCAATATGATCACGGTGGCGACCCTAGTCAGCGCGCACCGTTCCCCGCGAGTGAATTTCAGTCCACCCGCTCCAGCAGTCCGGTTGCCACCAATTCCACGACGGCGGAGCTCACCTCGGCGGTCAGCGCGTCCGTTGGCACGTCCAACAGTTCCGAGAGGGCGGCGGCGGTCTGTCCCACCGTGAGCTCGCCGTCGGCCACGGAGACGAGACCGGCGAGCGCGGTGTCGAGGCGGTGGGTTCGCCCGAGTCCGCCGCCCTGGCGCAGGAGCATCACGGACGGGTCATCGGAACCGGGCAGGAAGTGGTGCTCCACAGTGGTGCCGGGCGGGGTGGCGACGCGCCAGTGACTCACGTGGGCGAGGGGTTCGGTATCCGGGTGGGCGGCGGCCTCGTCCGCGTGGCGGCGCTGGGCATCGAAGGCTATGGCAAGGTGCTCCCCCACGGGCTGGGAGGCGGGGCCTTCGGCAATCTCGAAGCGGCGGGCTGGGCCGCGTTCCGCCGGGGTGGGCGCGGCGAGGATGTAGCCGAATCCGATCGATTCCACCCCGCGGCTCTGGAAGTCCTCGAGCCAGGCGGCGTAGACGGCCTCGGAGCGGTCCCGCTCGCCGGTGCGGAAGCCGCCGTCGCGGAGCCAGAGCTCCACGTACTGCGCCGGATCCATGGCCTCGCGCTCGATCACCCAGAGGTCCAACCCGCTCGCGGCGGTGGCGAGCCGTTCCACCCAGTCCTCTCCGCGCCGGTGCTCCCAGTTGGCGAGCATGTGGGCGCGGCCACCCGATGTGAGGTGCGCGCGGAGCTGACCGAGGATCTGGGTGAGGAGGTGGTCCCCGGTAATCTCTCCGTCTCCGGCATCCCGGTACTCCATCACCGGGAGTCCGGCCTCGTAGGCGGCGCGTGGGGTGATCACGAAGGGCGGGTTGGAGACGATGAGGTCGAAGCGCTCGCCCGCCACGGGCTCGAAGAGAGAACCCTGCCGGACCTCCCACTCCTGACCGTTGAGCGCCGCGTTGAACCGCGCGAACGCGAGGGCGCGCTCCGAGAGGTCCGTGGCGGTGACGGTCTCCGCGTGGCCCCACAGCAGACTCGCCTGGATCCCGCAACCGGTGCCGAGATCGAGGGCCCGGTTCACGCGGCGCCGGTCCGTGATCCCCACGAGCGTCAGGCTCGCTCCCCCGACGCCGAGCACGTGGTTGGCACTGAGCGCTCGCCCGGTCACGCGCTCACCGATGTCCGAGGCGAACCACAGGCGGGTGTCATCCGTACCCACGGGGCGGAGGTCCACGGTGGCACGGACGAGATCGGCGCCAGCCGGGCGGATCAGACCGAGGCGAGTGGCGCCGTCGGAGCCAAGTGTGGGGAGGGCGAGGTCAACGAGATCGGTGGGCACGCGATCGCCGAGGAGGAAGAGCCGGGCGATGATCGCCTCACGGGAGCCGGACGCCCGGGCGGCGAGGAGGGCGGGGACGCGCTGCTCGCGGTCGAGGGCGGCGGTGGCCACCGCGCCGAGCTCCTCAGCGATGCTGCCGAGGGAGGTGAGATCGGCGCGGAGGTGGGCGACGTCGTCGGGAATGAGGGCCGGAGGCGGGAGTGACACGCTCCTGATTCTCTCAGGGCTCGCGGATGGCGAGGCCGGCGGCGAGCGCGATCATGCCGAACGCGGCCACCAGGGCCAGGACCTGCCAGAAGAGCGAGGGGTAGGCGAACATCGCGATCATGCCGCCCACGAGGGCCACGATCACGAGCAGGACCACCGCGAGGATGGCGAGGCCGCGGCCCGGAGCGGTGCGCGGGTGGTGGGAGGTGGCGGGGTGCGGGGCGTGTGTTGTGGTCATGGCTCCATGCTTCCGCCGCTGGGCGCTGCGGTCGCTGGAGCTGGTTCCATGGTTCGGTGGTGCTGGATTCCGCCGGTGGTGGAGGTGGGTCTACCGCGGGACCTGGGCCATGAGCCGCCGCGCCACCAACCCCGGAACCCATCCCAGCGAAATCACTCACCCGGGTGAGGTAAACGCCTGACCTGTCCAAAATGACACCCTCAAAATTGGGCATCGTTGAAACGGCGGCGCGATTCCAACGAACCGAAGATTTGAGGGCGTCGTTTTGGACAGGTGACCGCTCAGGCTGTGCCCGGCAGCGACTCTCGGATGTAACGCAGGGCCACCATCAAGGTCGCGACGGTGGCCCTCATCTGGGTGGTCGAGTGCAGGTTCACAGTGATAACAGCTCCGTACTGTGGGACAGCGAAGAGACCTGTCCCGAACGCCCCGAGGTGGCCGATGGGGCGCGGGAGCGCACCGAAGAACGGCGCCATCGCGCGCGAGTTGATCTCCATCACTCCGGCGCCGTAGCGGATCCCCGGTCGGAAACTGCTCCGTGGTCGAACGAGCCATCTCCGGGTCCGTTCCGAGAGCAGGTCACCGAGCAGGAGGGCGCGCCCGAAGCGGTCGAGGTCCGCGGGAGTGGCGGCCATGTCACCCGGCGAGAGGCCGAGCGAGAGCACCGGACTCTGAGAGACCTCGGTGCCACCGAACCAGACGGGGGCGAGAGAGTTGGGACGCACCGTGCCAGGAGGTGACGAGGAGGCCTCATGAGGAGCGCCACCTGGAATTGTGAGCAGATGGATCCGCGCGGAGTCCATCCCCAGCGGCGCAAAGATCCGTTCGTGCATGAGGCGGCCGTACGAGGCTCCGGTCACAGCCTCGAGGGCGAGCCCGAGGAGGGCGTAGCCGGTGTCCGAGTACCGGAAACGCTCGCCCGGCGCGCCGACGGCGGACTGGTTGCGCCTCGTGTAGTCGATCAGTTCCGCGCGGGTCCAGTGCCGTTCGGGGGTGGCGAGCGCGGCACGTGCGAGGCCGGTGCGGCCCTCGAAGTAGTCGTTGACTCCAGAGGTGTGGGTGAGGAGGTGCTCGATGGTGACGGACCCGGCGTAGTCGGTCCCGCGGTGGAGGAAGAGGCCGTCCAGGACTCCCAGGGGCAGGACCTCGGCGAGGCGGGTGGCGGGGGTGAGTCTCCCGTCGTCGAACAGGAGGCCGATGAGCGAGGCGATGGCGAGCTTCGTGATGGACGCGGCATGGAACGGAGTGGTCTGGTCACCGTGGGTGAAAGTGGTGCCAGGGGTGGTGACGAGAAGGACGGGCTCGGGAGGCGCTGGGGTGAGGCGGGAGCGCCGGGAGGCGGCGACGCGGCGGCCGGCGAGGCGTTCGAGGTGGCGGATGAGGGCGGTTCGGGCGGATGGCATGAGTCTCCTCCTAACGTCGCGTTATATTACTGCTCGATACATTACGGCGAGCACTACACTGGGGTCAATGGGATACGTGATTCTGGGCCTCCTGATCCTGCAGCCCAACACGCTCTACGGGATCTCCAAGGCGTTCGAGGGAGCGATCTCGCTCATCTATTCGGCGAGCCTCGGGGGGATTCGCTCGGCGCTGATGCGCCTCGAAGAGTCCGGATGGATCGAGCCCACAGAACACGTGGAAGGCGGTCGCAACAAGAAGACGTACACGGTGACAGACGCCGGACGCGAGGAGTTCGAGCGCTGGATTCGGGCCATCCCCGAGCGCGGAGACCTTGAGCGTGAAGCACTCAGCCGTGTCCTGTTCCTGGGGCTACTCCCCGAGGAGGAGCGGGGCATCGTCCTGGCTGAGCTCACCGCGCGCGCCCGGCACCAGCTCGCAGCCGTGGAGGCGCAGGCCGCCGAGTCCGAGGGTCTCGAGTTCCCACCGGAGGTGGCCGAGGTGGCGCGATACCAGGTGGCGATGCTGGAATACGCGCGGCTCACCCTGCGTGCCGTGCTCACGTGGCTGGAGGGGCTGCGCTGACGTCGGTGCGGGCGGGCACGCTACTCACGGCGCCCCGAGCGCCAGCCTGAGCAGGGCGATCGCCCCGCGCTTGTGCAGCGGCGAGTTGCCAGTGCCGCACTTGGGGCTCTGGATGCATGCGGGACAGCCGTCCTCGCAGGAGCAGCTCTGAATCACCTCGAGCGTGGCCTCCAACCACTGCCGCGCCACGCCGAATCCGCGTTCCGCAAATCCTGCTCCGCCGGGATAGCCGTCGTAGACGAATACCGTGGGCGCACCCGTGTCCGGGTGGTTCTCGATCGACAACCCCCCAATGTCCCAGCGATCGCACGTGGCGAGCAGCGGCAGTATCCCGATGGACGCGTGCTCGGCGGCGTGCAGCGCACCGGGCAGGATCTCGCCCTCCAGACCAGCGGCTCTGCACGCCTCCACCGGCACGCTCCACCACACCGCCTTGGTGGGCAGCACCTGCTCCCCCATCGCCAGCGGATAGTGCCCCACGATCTCCATGCGCGGCGGGAGCAGGCGGTCATAGCCCGTCACCTGGCCCGTCACCTCCACCGCCCCAAACCCCCACGTCACGACGGCGGAGCCCGAGCTGGTCCCGGACGCGGCGGCGGGGGCAGGGGCGGAGTCGACGGCGGAGCCCGAGCTGGTCCCGGCCGCGGCGGCGGGGGCAGGGGCGGAGTCGACGGCGGCGCCCAGGCCGGTCCCGGCCGCCGCACCAGGCTGCGGCGCGAGTTTCCATTCGAAGGACTGCTGCGTCTCCAGGATCCGCACCGTGGACTCGGTGCGGCTGCGGGTGCGGTAGCCCGGGTCCTCGTGGCGCACAAGCGCCACCTGATCCTCGAGGTCCTCCACCACGTAGATCCGGCCCTGATGCGTGTACACCGCCCCCGGGTGCACGGTGGTGTCCGTGTTCCCCGCGGACACGGTGCCGATCACCGTGCCGGTGGCCGCCTCCACCACCTGGGTCTCCCCGCCGCCGGAACCCCGCAGGTCCGTGAGCGACTGCGGCGAGGCGCCGATCGCGATGTTCCAGTACCAGCCGGTGGGCCTCCGCCGCAGCAGTCCCCGCTCCACGAGGGCATCCAGGATCTCCGGTCCATCCAGCCCGAACAGCTCGAAATCCTCCTCAGTCACCGGGAGTTCGGACGCCGCCGCGCAGAGGTGCGGTCCGAGCACGTAAGGATTGGAGGGATCGAACATGGTGGCCTCCACCGGCGCCCCGAACACGGACTCCGGATGCGTGACCAGGTAGGTGTCCAGCGGGTCCTCCGAGGCGATGAACACCGCCACCCCGTCCGAACCGGCCCGCCCCGAGCGCCCCGACTGCTGCCACAATGACGCCCGCGAGCCCGGCCACCCGGCGATCAGCACGCAGTCGAGCCCGGAGACATCGATGCCCAGCTCCAGGGCATTCGTGGAGGCGAGCCCCAGGATCTCGCCCTCCCGCAACTGCCGTTCTACCTCGCGCCGCTCCTCCGGGAGGTAGCCGCCACGATAGCTCGCCACCTTGCCCACAGCCTGCGGGAAGGTGTCCGCGAGGTCCTCCCGCGCCTTCTGCGCCACGTACTCCGCGCTCGCCCGCGAGCGCACGAACGCGAGGGTGCGCGTGCCGATCGT
>JAUNRP010000120.1 GCA_030544165.1 bacterium | reverse complement strand
GGGCGGAAACGCCGTGGCCACCAACGGGCACCTCCACGAGGAGGTCCTGGAGCGGCTGGGTTCTATCGAGGACTGATCTCCGTGCAGGTCAGACGTTCGTGTCAGTGCGAGTGGATAGCGTGACTCACATGCGGATCCTTCACACCTCCGACTGGCACGTGGGCCGGAACCTCCACGGCATCTCGCTCGCCCACGCGCACGAGGCGTACTTCGACCACCTGGTGGAGCTGGTGCGTTCCGAGTCCCTCGATGCGGTGCTCGTCTCCGGGGACATCTACGATCGTGCGATCCCGCCGCTGGAGTCGGTGGAGCTGCTCTCGGATGCGCTCGGGCGGCTGTGCTCGCTCACCCGCGTGGTCCTGACCTCCGGGAACCACGATTCGGCCACGCGCCTGGGCTTCGGGGCCGGGCTGCTGCGCCCGGAGCTCGCCATCTGCTCCGACGCCGCGCGCGTGGGCGAGGCCGTGGAGCTGCCCGATCGCGCCGGAGACGTGGGCGCGATCGTCTACGCGCTCCCCTACCTGGACCCGGACCTCACCCGCCACCGCCTCGCGGACGGGGCGGACGTGCCCGAGCGCTCGCACCAGGGGGTCCTGGGGGCGGCGGTGCGCCGGGTGGAGGCTGACCTCTCCCGACGGCGGAGCTCGCCTTCCGTCCGTATTCCTGCGGTGGGGATGGCGCACGCGTTCGTCCGTGGAGGCGAGCCCTCCGATTCCGAGCGGGACCTGCGAGTGGGCGGGATCGGAGACGTTCCGGTGGGTCTGTTCGGGGCGGAGCTGGACTACCTGGCACTCGGGCACCTGCACGGGCCACAGGCGGTGACGGGTGGCGTGGCGGCGCGCTATTCCGGGTCCCCGGTGGCGTTCTCGTTCTCCGAGAGGAACCACACGAAGTCCTCGGTGATCGTGGAGTTGGCGCCGGATTCTGCGCCCCAGGTGCAGGTGGTGGAGGCGCCGGTGGTGCGGCGGCTCGTGGAGATCACGGGGCCCCTGGAGGACCTGCTCTCCGGGAAGCACGAGGGCGCGGCGGACGCGTGGGTGAAGGCCGTGGTGACGGACACCCACCGGCCGGAGGGTATGCGGGAGCTGCTCCTGGAGCATTTTCCGCACGCGATCGTCACCCTGCACGTGCCCGGCCAGGCGCTCGAGGAGGTGCGCGGCGTGCAGACCGAGGGGGTGGATCCGTACGAGGTGCTCGAATCGTTCGTGGAGGAGGCCACCGGCACGGTGCCGAGTCCGGACGAGGTGACGGTTCTGCGGGATGCGTACGAGTCGGCGAGGGGGGTGGTGGCCTGATGAAGGTGCGCCGCCTCGCCTTCCGTGCGCTCGGGCCCTACCCGGGTGAGCACGTGATCGACTTCGACTCCCTGTCCGTCTCCGGGCTGTTCCTCCTGTGCGGCCCCACCGGCACGGGAAAATCCACCGTGATCGATGCGATCACCTTCGCGCTCTACGGCAGCATCGAGGGAGACAAGGACCGCCTCCACTCGGACCACGCCGCGGACGGCGTGGAGCCGTACGCCGAACTCGTCTTCGAGACCGCATCCGGGCTGTACCGGGTGCGGCGCTCCCCCGCCTACGAGCGGAAGAAGCTCCGTGGCGGTGAGGGCACCACCACCGTGAACCCCCAGGCCAGGCTCGTCCGGCTCACGTCCGAGGACCAGATTGACGTGGAGGATGCGGGAGAGGCCATGTCCGCGCAGGTGAGCGAGGTGGGCGCAGAAGTGGGCGGGCTCGTGGGCCTCAGCAAGGAGCAGTTCCTCCAGACCATCGTCCTGCCCCAGGGCCAGTTCGCCCGATTCCTCACCACCAAGCCGGACGAGCGCCAGCGCCTCCTCCAGACCATCTTCAACACCCAGATCTACCAGGACACGCAGGAGTACCTGCGCACTGAATCCGTGCGCGCCGAGCGGACGGTGGATGGGGTGCGCCGGAAGGCCATCACTGCACTGGTCTCACTGTGGGCGGGCCGTGAGGGCATGCCGGAGATCGGGGAGGCCACCTGGGAGGACACCGGTAGGGTACGCGAGGCCGGGACCGAACTGGTGGCGGGCATCCGCGAGGACGCCGAGCGGCTCGGCGCGGCGGCGGCGGCCGCCAAGGGCCGGGCCGATACCGCCCATGCCCGCTTCCAGGAGGCGGAGAAACTCTCCGGGCTCCTCCGGCGGCGCCAAGCGGCGCACGCCGTGCTCGCTGCGCAGGAGGAGCGTGCGGAGGAGATCGCCGAGCACCGGGAGCGGCTGCGCCGCGCCACCGCTGCGGCAGGGCTGCGCTCCACCCTGCGGAGGGCAGCCGAGACGGCGGAGGCGGAGCGGGCGGCCGAGGCCGCGGTGGCCGCTGCCCACGCCGCCGCGGGTGAGGAGGTGGCCGCACTCGAGCCGGCGGCGCTGGACCAGCAGCGGGACTCGCTGCGCTCCCGCGTGGACGCGCTCCAGGAGGCGCGCCAGGTGGAACTGCGCGTGGCCACGCAGGAGGCGGAGTTGGAGAAGCTCGCCGCCGTGGTGGAACGCGAGTCCGCCGCACAGGAGGGATTCCGGGGCCGCCTCGACGCCATCCCGGCCGAGCGTGATGGCCTGCGGGACCAGCACGCGGCGGCCACAGCCGCCGCGGCACGCATGGCGGGCCATGACCGCGAGGTGGCGCGGATCGAGACACTGCGAGCCACCGCCACCCGCCTCGGGAGGGTGGAGGCCGAGACCGAGGCGGCGCGCACAGCGGCAGAGAGGGCCTCCGACGCCGCCGAGGCGGCCGGGCGGCACGAGGCGGAGGTGCGCGAGAGCTGGCTGGGCGGGATCGCCGGTGATCTCGCCGCCGAGCTCGTGGGAGGCGCCGCGTGCATGGTGTGCGGCTCCACCGAGCACCCCTCCCCCGCGTCCCGCGCGGAGGGTTCGGCGGACAAGGCCGCCGCGGAGGCGGCGCGCACCGCGCACGCGGCGGCCACCGATGCCCTCGCGGCAGCGCTCACGGAACTGAGCAGGCTCACCACCCAGGCGGATGAGCTCCGCTCCCAACTCGGTACCGAGACCGCGGATTCGATTGCGGCGGCCCTGACCCGCGTCCGCGAGGCGCAGGCCGAGGATCGGGCACGAGCGGACCAGGCGGAATCTCTCTCCACGCAGCTCTCGGCCCTGGCCGAGAGCGAGAAGGAGCTGGGCGGGAAGATCGAGGCCGCCCGTGCGGCGGCCGCGGAGGCCACGTCCTCATCGGCGCGTATCACCGGTGAGCTGGACATGGCACGGACCGCGGTGGAGAAGGCACGGGGCGCACACGCGAGCCTCGCTGAGGCGCTGGAGGCAGGTGAGCTCGCGCTCAGCCAGGTGGAGGCGGTTCGCACGGCCCTCACGGACGCCCGGAGCGCGAGGGAGCAGCACACCACCGTGGCAGCCGGGCTCGAGGAGGTCAGCCGCGATGCCGGATTCGCCGATTCGGGTGAGGCGGGCGAGGCCCTGCTTCCGCAGTCCGAACTCGAACAGCTCAGCCGGGCGCTCGAGGAGGTGGACTCCGAGCGGGCCTCGGCGATCGCCACGCTCGCAGAGGCGGAGATCTCCGCGCTCACGGGCTCGGAGGAGCCCCGGGTGGAGGATCGCCGGGCCGAGTGGCAGGAGGCCGTCACGCAGTCCGATGACGCCGCCACGCGCCTGGGAGCTGCGCGCCGTGATGTGGAGGAGGCGGAGAGGTGCCTGCAGGAGTTCACCTCCGCCCTGGATGAGGAGGCCGCCACGGCCGAGGGTGTCCGTGCGCTCGTGCGGATGGCCAAGGTGGTGCGCGGGGAGAACTCGCGCTCCATGCGGCTCACCACCTATGTCTTGCTCCGCCGCTTCGAGGACGTGGTGCGGGCCGCCAATATTCGCCTCGCCGCCATGTCGGACGGCAGGTACGAGCTGCGCCGCGCGGACGAGGAGGGCGGCCAACGGGCACGCGGCCAGGGCCTCGGACTCGAGGTCATGGACTACATCACCGGAAAGGTACGCTCCCCGCACACCCTCTCCGGGGGAGAGACGTTCTACACCTCGCTCTCCCTCGCACTCGGCCTCGCGGACGTGGTCACCGATGAGACCGGCGGTATCAAGCTCGGCACCCTGTTCGTGGACGAGGGCTTCGGGACGCTCGATCCGGACACGCTGGAGAACGTGATGGGCGTGCTGCAGTCGCTCTCGGACGGCGGTCGCGCGGTGGGGATCGTCTCCCACGTCACCGAACTCCGCAACCAGATCCACGAGCAGATCCAGGTGAACCACCGCACTGACGGCGCGGGCTCCACCCTCACGGTGGTGGCCTAGTCCTCCTCGAGCAGCTTCGCTGCCTGGCCGTGGCGGAGGGCGTCCAGCTCCTCGCCCTGCTCACGTGCGCGGCGGAGCAGCGCGGTAAGCCGCTCGCGATCGAGCCTCTCGTCCTCCACGCCCAGCAGGAGGCTCCACCCCAGGGACTTGCCGTGCACGGCCATCACGAGCAGTTCGAGGTCCTCCACGTCATTGAGGGGGGACCTCTCCGAGAAGCGGTTCACCAGCTTGAGGCGCGCGAACTTCTCCCCGATCTTTGCCGGGAGGTCCTTCAGCGCGGCCGGCTGGGTGCCGAGGGACTCCATGACCTCGACCAGCGCCTCCTGGTCGGCCTCGATCTCCGCCGACATCCGCTCGAGTGCCGCCCGCACCTCCGGATCCCCGTGGTGCTCCGCCACTCGCCGGAATGCGTCCACCCCGGCCACCGATCCGGCGTGGTGGTCCTGCAGGTAGGTCTCGATCGCCTTGCCCATGGGAGCTCCTCTCGTACTGAACGTGCTGGTCATTCCACGTTAGGCGAGGTCAGGGCGGCGCGCGCGCCCACAGCGGTGGCGATCACGAGCCTCAGCCGCGGGGCGATCTCCCCGGCTACTCGCCGAACTGCACCCGCAGGGCCTCGAGCTCGGAGACGTCGTACCAGAGCAGCTCCCGATCGCCCAACCGCTCGAATGCTTCCTCGTCACCCTCCGCCGCGGCGCCCACCTCGGCGGCGGTCTCGGCGTCGTCGTCGTCGGAATGGACGGCTGCAACGAGGTCCCAGGTGACGGGCTCGATCAGGGTGAGCGCCGTCTCGATCGCGTCCCCGGGGGCGGGTTCGAGTGCGGACTCGGGGACGTCGGCGGAGATGACCACGCGCCGGGGGACGTCCCCGCGCTCACGGATCAGGTCCACGGAATCGTCCGCGGCGGCGAGGAAGGCCACGAGTTCGAGCATCTCCTGATCGTCCTCGGCGAGTTCGGCGCGCAGGGCGTCGGTCACGGTGTGGACGAGGGCGGGGTGGATGGAGGTGGCCTGGAGGTCTCGGACGGTGGCGGGCAGGTAGATGCGCATAGGGTCAGTGTGCCGCGCCGGCGGGGCGCGCGGAGTCCGCGGCGGCGGGGTGGCGCGAATCCGCGGCGCGGACAATGGCACGCGCCACCAGGTAGCCGATCCAGAACAGCAGGAGCGTGACCGCCACGGCGAGCGCCTCGTAGGCCGGGCTCGGAAGGCCCTTCAGGAGTGGCCGCTCGCGGAGGTAGAAGTAGTTGCCTCCCACCAGCGGATTCACCACGAGCACCAGCGCGAAGTAGCCCAGGAACCAGGCGAACGAGCGCCAGAGCGCGGGCACGGTGGGCCGCCACCCGTAGGCGATCGCCGCGAACACCGGCAGCAGGATGGTCATGATGTGGCTGATCAGGAAGGACCAGCCGATCACGTGCGTGATGGGGTAGATCCGCTGGGGCATCAGGAAGGTCAGGTAGGCGAAGAGGCCCAGGTAGAAGGCCACGTCCATGACGCGCCGGCTCCGGGTGGCGAGGAAGGCCATGCCGAGGATGGTGGAGGCGCGCGAGATGTGGAGGGGGAGCGCCTCGGCGAGGTCGAATCCTGTCTCGAGGAGGTACCACGCGTAGAGCACCGTGAACTGCGCGGCGGAGACGCCGAAGAGCACCCACCGGAACCACTCGCGATTGCGGCGCACCCAGTGGCGGCTGGTGAGGAGTGCCGCGAGGCAGACCGCCATGATCGCGATGTAGAGGAGGTGGTCAACGCCGAACAGCGGGATGAACGGGACATCCACGTCCCAGAAGGAGTTCACAGGGCCAAGGGTAGTGGGCGGGCGTCGGGCTCACTGCTGGGCTCTGAAACAGGCTGCGGCTGATAACACACGATGGGTGGAATTTTCTGGGACCTGTTGACTGGGTCACATAGGACCTAATACCCTCCATGTTATCTAGTGAAACATTGTTTCACTGTATGGAACTCT
>JAUNRP010000119.1:5979-6249 GCA_030544165.1 bacterium | reverse complement strand
CAGGTCGATCCCGAGGCGAGCCCCGCGGAGGTGACGCTCAGCGAGGACCCAAGCCCCGCCGTCGAGGACGAGAAGATCGAGCCGGCTGTGGCGGCGGCGGTGGAGTCCGCGCCGTCGCCCACACCCACGCCCGCGCCTCCGGCGATCCCACTCCCGGGGCCGCCCGTGGGCGTGCCTGCGGCACCCGCAGCCCCCGCCCCGCCGGCCGCGAAGGCTGCCGTCGAGGTCCCGATCGATCCTGCCGATCTCGCGGCGGCTTCCGCATTCGGG
>JAUNRP010000119.1:0-5969 GCA_030544165.1 bacterium | reverse complement strand
GCGCGTGGAGGAGGACGGCACCGTCTACGTGACCGACTCGGCGGGTGAGCGGGCCGTGGGCCAGTTCCCGGACGCGCCCGCGCAGGAGGCCCTCGCGTTCTACGTGCGGCGCTACCTGGACCTCGCCGCGCAGGTGCGGCTGTTCGAGTCGCGGATCCCGATGCTCTCCGGCCGGGACCTGGACACCTCGCTCAAGAGCCTCCAGGAGCAGCTCACCGAGCCGCAGGCGGTGGGCGATCTGGACGGCCTGAGGAAGCGGGTGGGTCTCGCCGAGGAGCGGGTGGCTCAGCGCAAGGGCGAGATCCAGGCCGAACGGGAGGCGGCCCGTGCCGAGGCGATGGCCATGCGCGAGGAGATCGTCTCCGCCGCCGAGGCCGTGGCCGGCCAGGACGCCGCCCGCACGCAGTGGAAGGACTCCGGCGAACAGCTCCACCAACTCCTCGAGCAGTGGAAGGCCGCCCAGCGCGGCGGGCCGCGGCTGGACAAGGCGGCGGAGGACGAGCTGTGGAAGCGCTTCTCCAAGGCGCGCACCACGTTCGATCGCAACCGCCGCCAGTTCTTCTCCGAGCGGGACTCCGAGCACGCCAGCGCGAAGGCCGCCAAGGAGGCCCTGATCGCGCGCGCCGAGGAGCTCTCCACCTCCACCGACTGGGGCGCAACAGCCGGGGCCTACCGCGATCTGATGCGCGAGTGGAAGGCGGCCGGCAGGGCCCGCCGCCGCGAGGATGACGAGCTGTGGGCCCGGTTCCGCGCCGCCCAGCAGACGTTCTTCGATGCCCGCGATGCCCAGAACCAGGCCATCGATGAGGAGTACGGCGCCAACCTCGTGGTGAAGCTCGCCATCCTCGAGGAGGCCGAGGCCCTGCTCCCCATCACCGACGCCCGCGAGGCCCGCGCCAAGATGCGCCAGCTCGAGGAGCGGTGGGACGAGGCGGGCCGGGTGCCGCGGGCGGATGTGCAGAAGGTGGAGGGGCGCATGCGCGCCGTCGACCAGGCCATCAAGAACGTGGAGGAGGCCGAGTGGCGCCGCTCCAACCCGGAGACCCAGGCGCGCGTCAGCTCCGCCACCAGCCAGCTCGAGGCCGCGATCGCCTCACTCGAGGAGGACCTCGCCAAGGCCACCGCCAAGGGTGACAAGCGGGCCATCACGAACGCCGAGGATGCGCTGGCCGCCCGCCGCTCGTGGCTGGAGCAGATCCAGAAGTCCTCGATGTAGGTTGCTGCGGCCCTGTGGAGGGCCGCAGCATCCACACACGGGCCCATGCCACACTCCCGGCATGGGCCCTGTCACCGCCATCGATCCCGCTGATCGGCTCCTGCGCCACGCCCACTGCGACGGCTCCGTCCGCCCCGGCCACCTCCTCCCCCGGGACCTCGAGGCCACCACCCTGGTGGGGCACCTGCTGGGCACCGTGCCGCCCGATGCCGTGGTGTGCCTGGACTCGGCGTGGGCCGTCCACACGTCCGCCGGTGAGCTGCCACCGGGCCCCGTCCACATCGTGCCGGGCGGCCACATCCCGCCCCTGGCGCCTGGCGTCCGCGTGTACCGCTGTGCCCTCCCGCCCGCCCACGTCGCGTCCGTGGGCAGCCTCCTCCTCACGACGGCGGAGCGCACCCTCGTGGACCTCGCCCGCCTCGCGCCGCTCCCGGCAGCCGCCCAGGCGTGCGTCACCGCCCGGTCATTCCTCGCGCCGGATCCGGTCCGCGAGGTGCTGGACTCCCAGTGCGGCCTGAAGGGGATCCCCCGTGCGCGGCGGCTCCTCGAGATGGTGTTCTTCGGCCCGTAGGCGCGGCCGGGGCGCTATTCCGCCTGCTCGCCCTTGCGGCGCGAGCCGGTGACCCGGTAGGCGTCGAACACGCCGTCGATCCGGCGCACCGCCGCCAGCAGGTGGCCCAGGTGCTCGGTATCGCCCATCTCGAACGTGAACCTGAGCGTGGCCAACCGGTCCCGCGAGGTGGTGGACGTGGCGGCGAGGATGTTGACGTGGTTGTCCGAGAGCACCCGGGTGATCTCGGAGAGCAACCCGGAGCGATCCAACGCCTCGATCTGGATCTGGACCAGGAAGACCCCGGCGCCGGCCTTGTCCCACGCCACGCCGATCATGCGGTCGGGCTCGTTCTCGAGCTGCTCCACGTTGCCGCAGTCGGCCCGGTGCACGGAGATGCCCGATCCCCGGGTCACGAACCCCACGATCGGATCGCCGGGAACCGGAGTGCAGCAGCGGGCGATCTTCACCCACATGGAGCCGGAGTCCATGCCTTCCACCACCACCCCCGGGTCCCCGGAGGAGCGGGTGCGCGGAGCCACACCGGGGATGGTGGCCTCGGAGAGGTCCTCCTCCGCGCCGGCATCCCCGCCCACCATGCGAACCAGCCGGTCCACCACGGTGGCGGCGGAGACGTGGTTCTCGCCGATCGCGGCATACAACCCGGAGACGTCGTCGATCCGCATGTCCGCGGCGAGCGCCTTGAGCGACTGGTGGTTCATGAGGCGCTGGATGGGGAGGTTCTGCTTGCGCATCGCCTTGGCGAGCTGGGCCTTGCCGGCCTCGATCGCCTCCTCGCGGCGCTCCTTGGTGAACCACCCGCGGATCTTGTTCCGCGCCCGGGGGGAGGCTACGAAGTTCAGCCAGTCCCGCGAGGGTCCCGCATCCGGGGCCTTGGAGGTGAACACCTCCACGGTGTCCCCGTTCTCCAACTGGGAGTCCAGCGGAACCAGCTTCCCGTTCACCCGCGCGCCCACGGTGCGGTGGCCCACCTCGGTGTGCACCTGGTAGGCGAAGTCCACCGGCGTGGCTCCCCCGGCCAGCGAGATCACATCGCCCTTGGGGGTGAACACGTACACGTGGGACCCGGCCATCTCGTAGCGCAGCGAGTCCAGGAACTCCGCCGGGTCCGTGGTCTCCATCTGCCAGTCCACGAGCTGGCGCACCCAGGAGAGCTCCTTGGCCTCCTCGGAATCGGCCAGTTGGGACTTGCCCGGATCCTCCTTGTACTTCCAGTGCGCGGCCACGCCGTACTCGGCGCGCTGGTGCATCTCGAAGGTCCGGATCTGGATCTCCACCGGCCGCCCACCCGGACCGAACACCGTGGTGTGGAGGGACTGGTACATGTTGAACTTCGGCATCGCGATGTAGTCCTTGAAGCGCCCGGGAAGGGGCTTCCACCGCGCGTGCATGGTACCGAGTGCTCCGTAGCAGTCCCGCACGGAGCTCACCAGCACCCGCACGCCCACCAGATCGTAGATGTCATCGAAGTCGCGGCCCCGCATGATCATCTTCTGGTAGATCGAGTAGTAGTGCTTGGGCCGCCCGGTCACCTGGCAGACGATCCCGGCCTCCCCGAGGTCCTTCTCGATCTGGGAGCGGACGCTCGCGAGGTATGTCTCGCGCGCGGGCGCCCGCTCGGCCACCAGGTGCACGATCTCCTCGTACACCTTGGGGTAGAGGGTCTGGAAGGAGATGTCCTCCAGCTCCCACTTGATGGTGTTCATGCCCAGCCGGTGGGCGAGCGGCGCGTAGATCTCCAGGGTCTCGCGCGCCTTTCGGGCGGCCGACTCAACGGACACGTACTTCCAGGTCCGCGCGTTGTGCAGCCGGTCCGCGAGCTTGATGAGGAGCACCCGGATGTCCCGGCTCATCGCCACGATCATCTTGCGCACGGTCTCCGCCTGCGCGGCGTCCCCGTAGGTGACCTTGTCCAGTTTGGTCACGCCGTCCACGAGCCCGGCGATCTCGCCGCCGAAGTCCTTGGTGAGCTGGGCGAGCGAGTAGTCCGTGTCCTCCACCGTGTCATGCAGCAGCGCCGCCGCCAGCGTCACGGGCAGCAGGCCGATCTCCGCCAGGATCGTGGCCACCGCCACGGGGTGCGTGATGTAGGGCTCTCCCGAGCGCCTCATCTGGCCGGAGTGCGCCTTCTCCGCCGTCTCGAACGCCCGCACAATCACGGAGACGTCCTCGCGCGGGTGGTTGGCCCACAGCGCCGCCACCAGGGGCTCGATCATCTCCGGCACGCTCGGGGCACGGGATCCGAACCGCACCAGCCGGGACAGCATCGACTGCGCGGGGAGATCCACCCCGTGGTGCTCGCGCTCAGCCATTGGCCAATCCTACGGCCACGCCGCCCCCCGGCTCGCATCGCCCCACCAGCCGAACCCGCCTCAGTAGGCGAGCATCGTCTCCACCTCATAGCCCTCGAGCTTGGAGCGCCCCTCGAGTCCCAGCAGCTCCATCAGCATCACGAGCCCGGTCACCGATCCCCCGGACTGCTCCACCAGGTCAACTGCGGCGCGGGCCGTCCCACCGGTGGCGAGCACGTCGTCGATGATGAGCACCCGTTGGCCCTCGTGGATGGTGTCCGGCCGCACCTCGAGGCGCGCCGTGCCGTACTCGAGCGCGTAGTCGATCCCGATCACGGGCGGCGGCAGCTTGCCCGCCTTCCGCATGGTGATCATGCCGACCCCCAGCTCGATCGCGAGCGGCGCCGCGAGGATGAATCCGCGGGACTCGAGGCCCGCCACGGCGTCAACGGCGCCCCGGTAGTGCGCCGCGATCGCCCGGATCACCTCGGAAAAAGCCGACCCGTCCGCCAGGAGCGGGGTGATGTCCCGGAAGAGCACTCCCTCCTCGGGGTAGTCGGGGATCTCGCGCAGGTGCTCCCGAATCAGGTCCGCCAGTGCGTCAAAGTCCCGGCTCATCTCTTCGACCTCTTCTTTCGCTTCGGTTGCGCTGCCGTTCCCTTGTGCCCGCCAGCCACCACGTTGGTCCGCCCCACCGAGCGTGCCACGTCATCGGCGTCCATGCCCCGCTCCTCGCCGTCCGTCTCGCGATCCTCCCCCGATCCGTCGACGTCGGAGCCCACCGTGGTCCGGACCACTCGCCCCTTCCGGTCCCGGGTCTCGGCCACCACCGGCGCGCCGGCCGCCCGCTTCGCGAGGATCGCGGCCGTGTGCTCCGCCACGGACTCCTCCCGCTCGCGCAGCACCACCTCCAGGGGCGTGGCCAGGAAGATCGAGGAGACGGTGGAGACCAGCATGCCCACGAACAGCGCCAGGGCGATGTCCTTCAGCGTGCCCGCCCCCAACAGGAACGCGCCCACGAACAGGATCGCCGCCACCGGCAGCACGCCCACCACGGAGGTGTTGATGGAGCGCACCAACGTCTGGTTCACCGCCAGGTTCGCCGCCTCCGCGTACGTGTGGTCCTTCTGCTCCACCACGCGCGCGGTGTTCTCCCGCACCTTGTCGAACACCACCACGGTGTCGTACAGCGAGTACCCGAGGATGGTGAGGAATCCGATCACGGACGCCGGCGTCACCTCGAACCCGATCAGCGCGTAGGCCCCCACGGTGATCATCAGGTCATGCAACAGCGCCACCACGGCCGCCACGGACATTCGCCAGGACCGGAAGTAGACGGACATCACGATCGAGACCAGCACCAGGAAGATGATGAGGCCCTGCAACGCCTTCGAGGTCACGTCCGCGCCCCACGCGGGCCCCACGAACGTGGAGGTGATCTCCGATTCCGTGACCCCGTAGGCCCTCGCCAACTCGCCGCGCAGCGCCTCAACGGTCTCCGCGTCCAGCGCCTCGGTCTGCACCCGCAGCGCCGATCCGCCCACCACGGCGGTGCGCACGTCGGTCACCCCCGCCTCCGAGAGCAGCTCGGTGGCGGGATCGGAGGAGGTGGTCGCGGCATTCGAGACGGTGAACTCGGTGCCGCCGCGGAACTCGATGCCGAGGTTCATCCCCTTCACGAGCAACACCACGAGCGAGAGCACCACGCCGATCACGGCGATCGAGAACCACAGCTTCCGCCGGCCCACGATGTTGTAGGAGGTTTCCCCCGAGTAGAGGTCGTTGCCCCATCGCGCGAAGCTGAACATCAGGCCTCACTCCCCTCGGCCGCAGCCTGCTGCGATCCCTGCTGCGCGGCACGCTGGGCCGCCCGCCGCTCGGCGATGGACAT
>JAUNRP010000118.1 GCA_030544165.1 bacterium | reverse complement strand
GCTCCGTGCGGGCCGGTGAGCGGATTGTCCACATCGCACATCGCCACGATCTCCGACCCCGCCACCGCGGGATCCAGCCCGCTCACATCGATGGACTCCACGCGCCTCAGTGAGGCTCCCACCGGCACGAATGCCTCCCCGGCGGCGTCCCGGAACACCACGCCGCACGCGGCTGCGGCCCCGCATCCGCCGTCGTTGGTGGCGGAACCGCCGAGCCCCACCACGATCCGCCGCGCCCCCTCGCGCGCCGCCGCCAGGATCTGCTCGCCCACCCCGTACGTGGAGGCCTCGGCCACCCGCAGGTCGCCGCCCGCCAGGACCAACCCGGCGGCCTGGGCGAGTTCCACCACAGCCGTGCCGTCCGGGAGCAGCCCACGCTCCGCCGTCGTCGGGACTCCATAGGGACCACGGACCGAGTCACGGCGAACCACGCCCCCGGAGCCCCGGACCAGCGCGGCAACGGTGCCCTCGCCGCCATCGGCAACCGGCACGGAGACCACGGAGATTCCCCGCGCCACGAACACCCCCTCCACCACGGAGCAGGCCTCGGCGGCACTCAGGGAGCCCTTGAAGGAGTCGAAGGCGAGGATGGCGCGCATGGTGTTCCGGACTGTACCGCCGCGCCTGCGTATCGTGAACCCATGCCCGGACTCTTCGACCCGATCACCCTGCGCGACCTCACCCTCCCCAACCGCCTCTGGCTCTCCCCGATGTGCCAGTACTCGTGCGAGAACCTGGACGGCCAGGTGGGCGAGTGGCACCGCACCCACCTCACCACGCGCGCGCTCGGAGGCTTCGGCCTCATCATCACCGAGGCCACCGCGGTCCTCCCCGAGGGCCGCATCTCCCCGCAGGACGCCGGCCTCTGGAACGAGGCGCAGCGCCGCGCGTGGGCGCCGATCGTCTCCGCCATCCACGACGCTGGCTCCAGAGCCGCCGTCCAGCTCGCCCATGCCGGGCGCAAGGCCAGCACGTGGCGCCCCTGGGAGCGCCCGTCCGGCTCCTCGGGTGGGGGTGCGTCCATTTCCGTCGACGACGGAGGTTGGGTTCCGAGGGCCCCCTCACCCATTCCCTACCCCAGGTACGCCGAGCCGTCCGAACTCACCGAGCGCGAGGTGGGGGACGTGGTCCGGGCCTTCCGCGACGCGGCGGTGCGGGCCGTGGACGCGGGCTTCGATGCCGTGGAGATCCACGCCGCGCACGGCTACCTGCTCCACGAGTTCCTCTCCCCGCTCTCCAACGTGCGGGAGGACGCCTACGGCGGTTCGCTGGAGAAGCGGGCGAAGCTGGCGGTGGACGTGGTGGAGGCGGTGAGGTCCGCCGTTGAGCTGCCGATCCTGGTGCGGGTATCGGCCACGGACTGGACCGAGGGAGGTCTGGAGGTGGCGGACTTCGAGGAGGTGGGGAAGTGGCTGCGCCGGGCGGGCGCAGACCTGATCGACGTCTCCTCCGGCTCCAACGTGCCCGCGAAGATCCCCGTGGGTCCGGCGTACCAGACCCCGCTCGCCACCGAGATCCGGGAGACTGCCGGGATCCCGGTGGGCACGGTGGGCTTCATCGCGGAGGCCGCGCTCGCGGACGCGATCGTGCGGGAGGAGAGGGCCGATGCGGTGCTGGTGGCGCGGGCGGCGCTGCGCGATCCGATGTTGCCGCTGCGGTGGGCGCACGAGCTTGGCGTGGAAGGGCCGGCGTGGCCGCCGCAGTACGAGCGGGCGGTCTGGCAGTAGCCGGCGGGGCCTGAGCCAGCGGGCGCCGCATGCAGGGTGGGAACGCGACCCCCCACCACGGGATTCGTATACGATCGCTCCTGGTGGACAGGTTTGTAACCAACGGCACATCCTCGCAAGAATGTCAGGGACGCAACGGCGCTCCTTTTGGGCCCTTCGTCAGGTTTCTCCCGGGTTGGCCTGCGGGAGGATTGAGTCAGTGGAACCCCCGCCGAGAGGTTGAGGCCACCGAAGATGACCGAGTTCAGTGTGCGAACGATGAGGAGAATCATGACTGTCGATGCCACCCAGATCCGTGAGGGTGCGCCCGCCAATGCACCGGAAGACCTGGTCGCGTGGGTGACCGAGATCGCCGAGCTCACCAAGCCTGCGAGCGTCTACTGGTGCGATGGCTCCGAGGAGGAGCGTGACCGCCTGAACCAGGAGATGGTGGACGCCGGGATGTTCATCAAGCTGAACGAGGAGAAGCGCCCGAACAGCTTCCTCGCCCGTTCCGCACCCTCGGACGTTGCCCGTGTGGAGTCCCGCACCTACATCTGCTCCGAGAAGGAGGAGGACGCGGGCCCCACCAACAACTGGGCGGACCCGGCCGAGATGAAGGCCACCATCATGCCGCTGTTCGACGGCTCCATGCGCGGCCGCACCATGTACGTGATCCCGTTCTCGATGGGCCCCCTCGGCTCGCCGATCTCCCAGCTCGGCGTGGAGGTCTCCGACTCGCCGTACGTGGTGGTCAACATGCGGATCATGACCCGCATCGGCACCGAGGCCCTGGATCTCATCAACGACGGCGCCTTCTGGGTCCCCGCGGTCCACTCGGTGGGCTACCCCCTCATCGACGACGAGGGCAACGAGCGCCCGGACATCACCTGGCCCTGCAATGACGAGAAGTACATCACCCACTTCCCGGAGACCCGCGAGATCTGGTCCTACGGCTCCGGCTACGGCGGCAACGCCCTGCTGGGCAAGAAGTGCTA
Source organism: bacterium (assembly GCA_030544165.1). Classification (GTDB taxonomy): domain Bacteria; phylum Actinomycetota; class Actinomycetes; order Actinomycetales; family Actinomycetaceae; genus JAAZBW01. Next base: position 3,621 of record JAUNRP010000118.1, on the reverse strand, counting down.
CGCGCTCCGCATCGCCTCGGTCCTCGGCCGCGACGAGGGCTGGATGGCCGAGCACATGCTGGTCCTCAAGATCACCATGGAGGACACCGGCAAGGAGTACTACCTCTCCGCCGCCTTCCCGAGCGCCTGTGGCAAGACCAACCTCGCTATGCTCCAGCCCACCATCTCGGGCATGAAGGTGGAGACCATCGGTGACGACATCGCCTGGATGCGTCCCGGCGAGGACGGCCGCCTCTACGCCATCAACCCCGAGGCCGGCTTCTTCGGCGTGGCCCCCGGCACCTCCGAGAACACCAACCCCACCGCGCTGCACGCCCTGGACCGCGACGTGATCTTCACGAACGTGGCCCTCACGGACGACGGCGACGTGTGGTGGGAGGGCCTCACCGAGGAGCCCCCGGCGCACCTGATCGACTGGCACGGCAACGACTGGACCCCAGAGTCCGGCACCGCCGCCGCCCACCCGAACAGCCGCTTCACCGTGCGCGCCGATCAGGCCGCCACGATCGCGGACAACTGGGAGGACCCGGCCGGTGTGCCGATCGACCTGATCCTGTTCGGTGGCCGCCGCGCCTCCAACGTGCCCCTCATCTCCGAGGCGTACAGCTGGGAGCACGGCGTGTTCGTGGGAGCCACCGTCTCCTCCGAGCAGACCGCCGCCGCCGAGGGCGCCGTGGGTTCGCTGCGCCGCGATCCGTTCGCGATGCTGCCCTTCTGCGGCTACAACATGGCCGACTACTGGGGCCACTGGTTCGAGATGGGGGAGAAGCTCGGTGACAAGGCGCCGCGGATCTTCCAGGTCAACTGGTTCCGCAAGGACGAGGACGGCAACTGGCTGTGGCCGGGCTTCGGTGACAACTCCCGTCCGATCGAGTGGGCGCTGCGCCGCCTCGCGGGCGAGGTGGAGGCCAAGGACGCGATCTCGGGCCGCATCCCGCTCGAGGGCGACCTCAACACCGATGGCCTCGAGTTCTCCTCGGAGGACTACGCCAAGCTCTTCGCCCTCGATCCCGAGGCGTGGGGCAAGGAGGCCGACATGACGGAGGAGTACTTCGCCCAGTTCGGTGACAAGCTGCCCGAGGAGCTCACCGAGCAGCTCGAGCAGCTCCGCGAGCGCATCGCGAACGCCTGAGTGAACCTCTGAGGGGCGGCACGTCGGCTCCCCGGCCACCCGCCCCTCCTCGTCAATAAGTCCGGTTTGGCACCGAGTACGGTGCCAAACCGGACTTATTGTTTCTGGAGGGGGGCGCGTAGGCTTCCACCCGTGAAGGTCCTCCTCATCGGCTCTGGCGGGCGGGAGCACGCCCTGGCCCGCGCCCTCATGGCCGATCCCCTCGTCACCTCCCTCACCGTTGCCCCCGGCAACCCGGGCACCGCCGAGATCGCCACCAACATCGATCTCGATCCCCTCGATCCCGCCGCGCTCACCGCCTGGGCCACCGCCAACCAGATCGACCTCGTGGTGGTGGGCCCGGAGGCCCCGCTCGTGGCAGGCGTGGCGGATGCCCTCACCGAGGCCAAGATCCCCGCATTCGGCCCGTCCGCCGCCGCCGCCCGCCTCGAGGGGTCCAAGGCCTTCGCCAAGGAGGTCATGTCCGCAGCAGGCGTCCCGACGGCGGAGGCTCGCGTCTGCCGTGACCTCGCCTCGGTCCGGGCTGCCATGACCGAGTTCGGCTCGCCGTACGTCATCAAGGACGACGGGCTCGCCGCCGGCAAGGGCGTGATCGTCACCGGAGACCCGGACGCCGCCATCCGCCACGCGGAGGCCTGCCTCGCGAAGCCCGGCGGCCAGATCGTGGTGGAGGACTTCCTGGACGGGCCCGAGGTCTCCCTCTTCTGCATCTCGGACGGCACCACCGTGCTCCCGCTCCAGCCCGCCCAGGACTTCAAGCGCGCCTATGACGGCGATGCCGGCCCCAACACCGGCGGCATGGGCGCCTACTCCCCGCTCCCGTGGGCGCCACCAGAACTCCCACACGAGGTGATCGAGACCATCGCCCTCCCGGTCATCCGCGAGATGGCCAAGCGCGGCACCCCGTTCGTGGGCGTGCTGTACTGCGGCCTCGCCCTCACCTCCCGCGGCACCCGCGTGATCGAGTTCAACGCCCGCTTCGGTGATCCCGAGACCCAGGTGGTCCTGCCCCGCCTGGCCACCCCCCTGGGCGAGCTGCTCCACGCGGCTGCCACCGGACGCCTCGCCGAGTTCGGGGAGCTGGAGTGGCGGGACCGGGCCGTGGTGACCGTCGTCGTGGCGGCGGAGGGGTACCCGGACGCACCGGTGCCGGGCGGGACCATCGAGGGCGTGGAGGACGCGGGCGAGCGTGACGGCGTCCACGTGATTCACGCGGGCACGCGGGAGACGCGCGAGGGACTGGTGGCGTCGGGCGGACGGGTGATCTGCGTCGTCGGGGAGGGGGAGGACCTCGAGGCGGCACGCGGGCGCGTGTACACCGGCGTGGACCGGATCTACCTGAGCGGCTCCCACCACCGCCGCGACATCGCCCGCCAGGCCGCGCGCGGGGACTAGGCTGCGAGAAGGGACCCTGCCGGGGGAGTCGCGCAGGGATCTGCGCAGGTGAACACACACATCGGAGGCGTGAATGATTGACATCGAGGGCTGGGCCCACGCCTACTCGGGCAAGGTCCGCGACCTGTACGTGCCCCAGAGCGCCCACGGCTTCGGTTCGGGCGATGTGATGCTCGTGGTGGCCTCGGACCGGATCTCCGCGTTCGACCACGTGCTGCCCACGGTGATTCCCGGCAAGGGCAAGATCCTCACCCAGCTCAGCCTGTGGTGGTATGAGAAGCTCGCGGACATCGTGCCCAACCACCTGGTCAGCCTGGACGTCCCGGAGGAGGTGCAGGGGCGCGCGATGATCGTGCGGAAGCTCGAGATGGTGCCGGTGGAGTGCGTGGCGCGCGGCTACCTCTCCGGATCGGGGCTCACCGAGTACAAGTCCAGCGGCGGCGTGTGCGGCAACGAGCTCCCGCCCGGACTCCGCGAGGGTGACAGGCTTCCCCAGCCGATCTTCACGCCCGCCGCCAAGGCGCCCGCCGGGCAGCACGATGAGAACATCACGTTCTCGCAGATGCGCCGACTCGTGGGGCCGATCTCCACGGAACTGAAGAACCTCACCCTTACGCTGTACGAACGCGCCCGCATGGTGGCCGCCGAGCGTGGCCTCATCCTCGCGGACACCAAGTTCGAGTTCGGGCTGCGGGACGATTCCGGATCCGCCGATGCGATCGTGCTCGCGGACGAGGTCCTCACCCCGGACTCCTCGCGCTACTGGGCCGCCGATTCGTGGAAGTCCGGCTACCACCAAGTCAACTTCGACAAGCAGTTCGTGCGCGACTGGCTCCTCTCCCCGGCCGCCCAGTGGGACCGCACCGGTGGGGAGAACCCGCCCCCGCTCCCGGACTCGATCGTCCAGCGCACCCGGGAGCGCTACCTGGAGGCGTTCGAGCGGATCACCGGCCGCGCACCGGACCTGGACTGAGGTTCCCCTCCCCGCCGGCGGAGCTCGACTCCCACCCCCGCTGGTCCCATTCCCGACGGCGGAACCCGGGCTGCGTCGTCGTCCCACGTTGCGCTGGTCCCATTGACGACGGCGGAACCCG
>JAUNRP010000117.1:5122-6451 GCA_030544165.1 bacterium | reverse complement strand
GCTCCTTCGCGCCCTGCTCGTGGGATCGGGCAGACTGGTCCCCATGCTCCTCTGGCCCACCCGTCTCGCCGCAGGCGTGTTCGTCCTGGTCGCAATCGCCATGGTGATCAGCGCCGTCCGGGTGGGCGCCTGGCAGTTCTGGCTGGCCGCTGCGTGCTTCGTGGGCATCGCCTACGGCTGGGTGCGCCTGGGCAACCACTGGCGGGAGGTCAACGGCGCCACGAGGGTGGTCCAGGACTCCACCACGAAGCTCACCGCACTCGTGATGGTGGCGGTGTTCGTGGTGGTCTCGCTCTCCTTCGCCACCATGGGCTGACCGGCAGGGCGTGGGCGCGTGGGTCCGTGGCGACACAGCGTGACGAGGTGAGCAGTCCCGGAATGGGAACGCATTGGTAACCTAGTCCCATGGAGGCAAAGGTGGATTCGGCGGGGCGGATCATGCTGCCCAAGTCATTGCGCGAAGCGCTGGGGCTGGCCGCCGGCAGTGTGGTGGATGTCTCCGCCTATGGGCGGGCGATCCAGATAACCCCGGGGGGTCGAACGGCCACGCTCGAGCGCGAACCGGGGGGCAGGTTGGTGGCCGTCAGTGACACGCCCGTGTCAGACGAGGTCACCTCTGCCCTCATCGACTCTGCGCGGCGATGAGCCCCGATCACTTGCTCTCGGTTGACACGAGCGTCGCGGTCCCACTTCTCATCGCGAGTCACGAGGCCCACGACCGAGTTCTGGCGTGGGCCGCTGGCCTATCACTCACGCTCTGTGGCCACGCCGTCGTCGAGACGTATTCGGTCCTCACCAGGCTGCCAGGAGGAGCACGGGTTGCGGCCGAGGATGCAATCCGACTGATCGACGCCAACTTCGAGCGTCGACTCGCACTTCCGCAGGCTGAGGCTGAACACTGCCACCGCGTCTTGGCGAAGAGTGGAGTCGAGGGTGGCGCCACCTACGACGGATTGGTGGCGCTCGCCGCAATCCACCATGGCGCGACACTGGCAACCCGGGACGCCCGAGCCCGCACCACCTACGAGGCGATTGGGGTTCCGGTTGTCCTCGTCAACTGACGCCGATAGCACAGCAGGAGTGGGGACCGGGTCCGGAGGTCCGGCCAGTACACCGGAAGGAGCCAGCACGTGCAATTTGCGGTAGACATCGCCAATATCATCACCGCCCTCATGGCCGTCCTCGCGGTGATCGTGGCGGTTGCGTTGGGGCGCGAGGCGCTGAGGGAGGCGCGCCGGGCGAACGCCGAGGCGATTGAGGGGAACCGCCAGGCCGCCGAGGCCAACGAGAAGGCCGCGGTGGCGAACCAGGTGGCCTCGGAGGCCAACC
>JAUNRP010000117.1:1320-5112 GCA_030544165.1 bacterium | reverse complement strand
GGCGTCGTCCAACGAGCGCGACCTCGCCGTCGTCCAGGCCGAGCGCGAGTTCCTCTTCAACCAGGTGGAGGGACTTTTGTCCGCGGCGCTCCAGTTGACCGCGGCCGCTGACGAGGTGGCGGCGGGCCAGGCGCGGGGCGAATCGAGCGATCGTGAACTGCGGAGGGCCGAGGAGGGGTTTGTCCTCAGGATTCACATCCTGGAGGAGCTTCGCCTCACGGCGGGCCACGGTGAGGGTAACCGCGAGCTGATTGAGTTCGCTGCCGTGCTCGGGCCCATGGCCCGGGCGCGCGGAGAGCTGGAGATTGAGGGGCGGAGCGCGCTCGCCCGATCCATCTTCGATGGCTCGGATGAGGTGACAGCGAGGTTCTTGGCCGATCTCGCCGGGCGCGTGCACGGCCACGGTGAGATTGAGGAGCTTGGGCTCCAGGCGTCCGATGGCCGTTCCACCTCAGAGGCCTTCTGGGAGCACTCCAGCATCGCCGAGCGCTTGAAGGCGAACCTCAGCGTGGCGGGCTGGAAGCCCACCATCAATGAATCACTCCGCCTCATCCTGCCCTTCGCTCGCCTCTCACTCGGCTGGTGGGAGCTCTACCTGGACGGCGAGGGCACGGCGGTGGGCCTCCATGACCGCTATTACGATCCGCGGGAGGCGCATCCCCACCCATTCGCGGAGGCGTGGCTGGATGAGTGGCCCGATCGGTTCGCTCGAGTGGACGAAGACATGGACGATCTGCTGGCACCCGAGACCGCCGCGGACATGCTCTGGAACTCCTTCCGGGCGGAGTTCATTAGGAGGTTCCTCGCACTCGTGACAGAGTCCCGGAGCCGGCTGCCCGAACGTGCCCCACAGCGCCCCGACGGCGGAGCTTAGGCTGGCCCCGTGCCTCGCCTGATCGTGGTCTGTGGTCTCCCCGGTACCGGCAAGACCACCCTCGCCCGCGCCCTCGCCTCGGCGCTCGGTGGGGTCTACCTGCGCGTCGACGCTGTGGAGACCCCGCTCTTCCGCGCCGGGATCGACGTGGGTCCGCTGGGCTACGAGATCGTCTCCGAGCTCGCCCGCTCGAACCTCGCCCTGGGCTCGGAGGTGGTGGTGGACCTGGTCAACCCGATCCCGATCACCCGCCGGATGTGGCCAGACCTCGCAGGCTCGGCGGGCGCGACCCTCGCCGTGTTCGAGTGCCACGTACCGGACGAGGGTGAGCACCGTCGTCGAGTGGAGGAGCGCGCACCGGACCTCGAGGGACAGGTGGTCCCCACGTGGGACGAGGTGGCGGGGCGGGAGTATGCCGCGTGGGACGAGGTGCGCGATGGCACGCGGCACCTCATCGACATGACGGACACCGAAGCGGGGATCAGGAACGCGCTCGCGGCGATCGGGCGCTGCCCGTAGGTCTCAGATGCCCCGGCCAAGGCCGGGTAGGAAGCGGCCCGTGCGCCGGGCGTACTCGCGGTACGCCTCGCCGTGGGTGGCCAGAAGATAGGGCTCCTCCACGAGCCGCACCTGGAGCTGGACGCCCACCACGAAGAGAACCAGTGAGAGCAGGATCGCGAGGTTGGGGACCATCATCGCGACCCCCGCGAGCGCCACCCCCATAGCCGTGAAGATGGGGTTTCGGACGATCGCGAACGCGCCCCCGGTGACGAGCTCGGTCTCCTCGGCCGGGTCCACCCCCACCCGCCAGGAGGCGCCCATCGAGAACTGGGAGGCCACCACGGCGATGAGGCCGAGTACGGCGATCGCGAGGCCCACCCAGCTGAGGGCTCCCGGCTCCAACAGCCGCCACGTGGGGATCGCCACCGCGATCACCAGGCCCACCACCGCCAGCAGCAGGGATGCCGCGAACAACACCTCCCCGAGCCGTCCGGCTCCGCGGGCGTTGCCCGAGCCGATGCGGATCCCCCAGTCGCCCGTGCGGCGTGCCTGGAGCCACCCCCGCCAGACGAACGCCACGAGGAGGCCCACCACGAACAGAGCGAGGGCTATGACCGCGATCCAACGGGGTTCGGAGAACATGCCCCTAGAATATGAGGGATTCCTCAGGTTTGGTACTCGCGTTTGGGAGGTCCGCGCATGGTGCGTCCGCAGGCGGTGAACCCGCGCAGGAGGCCGCGTCAGGCGCGGTCCCGCGCCACGGTGGCCAGGATCCTCGCGGCGGCTACTCAGGTTTTCGCCGAGGAGGGCTATGCCGCCACCACCGATCGGATCGCCCAGCGCGCCCATCTCTCCGTGGGTTCGCTCTACCAGTACTTCCCCAACAAGGACGCCCTCGTCCTCGCGCTGGCGGCGGCCCATCTGGAGTCGAGCACCCAGCCGTTGCGGGAGGTGCTGCGGCCCGGCCGCCCCAGCGCGGTGTGGCTGCCGGAGGCGGTTGCGTTCGTGACCGCGCAGCACGCGGAGGGGGAGCTCCACCGCGTCTTCTTTGACCAAGCTCCCCGCGTCCCCGAACTGGTGGAGGGATTCCAGAACGCGCAGGCCGAGATCGCCCGCGCGGTGGCCGCCCTGCTCGCCGCCGAGTTCCAACTCGCCGATCCCGCCCGCACCGCGGGCGTGCTGGTGGCGCTCGTGGAGTCGCTGACGCACCGCCTCGCGGGGGAGGTACCCCACGGGGTACTCCAGGCGGAGGTGCTGCGCGCAACGACGGCCTACCTGGACGCGGCGGTGGCTGCCGGGGGAAGGTGAGCTTCGCCGTCGCCGGAAATGGGACCAGGGCAGGTGGGCGTGAGAGGGGAGGCGCCCCCGGAGAAGGAGACGTACTACCGTGGACGGGTGCCCACCTCGCAGTTTGATCCCGCCCGTATCTCCGATCCCAGGTTCGTCTCGGAGAACCGCCTGCCCGCCCACTCGGACCATCGGTGGTTCGCGGATCGGGCTGAGGCCGCGCGCGGGGAGAGCAGTTTCGAGCAGTCGCTGAACGGGAGCTGGAAGTTCCACTACGCCAAGAACCTGGCGGCTACCGTGCCGGGCTTCGAGTCCCCGGACTTTGACCACGGCACGTGGGATGACATCCCCGTGCCGGCCCACATCCAGCTCCAGGGCTACGACCGCCCCCAGTACGCCAACAGCCAGTACCCCTGGGAGGGCCACGAGGACATCGCCCCGCCGCAGGCCCCCACCTGGTACAACCCGGTGGGTTCCTACGTGAAGCGCTTCACCCTGGAGGCCCCGCTGGCGGAGGGCGAGCGCCTGTCCGTCACCTTCCACGGCGCCGAATCCGCGATCGCGCTGTGGTGCAACGGCACCTACATCGGCTACGCCACGGACGCTTTCACGCCCTCCGAGTTCGATCTCACCCACGCCCTGGTGGAGGGCGAGAACCTGCTGGCCGCGCAGGTGTTCAAGTGGACCGCCATGTCCTGGATCGAGGACCAGGACTTCTTCCGCTTCTCCGGCCTCTTCCGCGATGTGACCCTGTATCGCCGCCCCGCGGTCCACCTCCAGGACCTCCGGATCACCACCGAGGTGTCGCAGGACCTGACCACCGCCGTGGTGAGGCTCGAATCCACCCTCGAGGGGGAGGGTTCGGTGCACGCGGAACTGGTGGGCGTCGGCGCGCTGGACGATGACGGGACCCTCACGGTCACCGATCCCCACCTCTGGAGCAGCGAGGACCCCCACCTGTACGAACTGCACATCGAGGTACGGGACGCGAGTGGCGTCGTCGTCGAGTTCATCCTGCAGAAGGTGGGGATCCGGCGGTTCGGGATCGAGGACGGGCTGCTGAGGATCAACGGAGAGCGCGTGGTGTTCCACGGCGTGAACCGGCACGAGTTCGGGGCGCGCGGGCGGGT
>JAUNRP010000117.1:0-1220 GCA_030544165.1 bacterium | reverse complement strand
AGCGCGTGGTGTTCCACGGCGTGAACCGGCACGAGTTCGGGGCGCGCGGGCGGGTGGTCACCCGCGAGGAGACCGAGCGCGATCTGCACCTCCTGAAGGCCGCCGGCTTCAACGCGGTGCGCACCTCCCACTACCCGAACAACTCCTTCTTCTACGAGCTCACGGACGAGCTCGGGCTGTACGTGATGGATGAGATGAATCTGGAGTCGCACGGGAGTTGGCTCGCCCATCAGCGGGGCCTGATCCCGGCCGAGGACGTACTCCCGGGCTCGCACCCCGAGTGGCGGGACACCCTGCCGGATCGCGCGGCGAGCATGCTGCAGCGGGACAAGAACCACCCGAGCGTGGTGATGTGGTCCTGCGGGAACGAGAGCTTCGGCGGCTCGAACATCGCCGCGGCGGCGGACTACTTCCGCGCGCACGATGACCGCCCGGTGCACTACGAGGGCGTGATGTTTGATCCACGCTTCCCGGATTCCACGGACGTCCACAGCAAGATGTACGCCTACGCGTGGGAGGTGGCGGAGTTCCTTCGCGAGAACCGGGACAAGCCGTTCGTGCTCTGCGAGTTCGCGCACGCCATGGGCAACTCGTTCGGCGCGGTGGGGAAGTACGTGGACCTCGCCTACCGCGATCCGCTGTTCCAGGGGTTCTTCATCTGGGACTTCGCGGACCAGACCCTGGCGCTGACGGACCGGCACGGGCGCGAGTTCGCGGGTTACGGCGGGGACTTCGGCGAATCCCCCCACGATGCCGAGTTCAGCGCGAACGGCATCTTCTTCGCGGACCGCACTCCCAAGCCCTTCATGCAGGAGGTCACGCACCTCTTCCAGTGGCTGCCCACGCGGGTCTCGCGGGACGGGTTCGAGGTGGAGAACCGGTACCTGTTCACGCGCTCAGGGGCGTTCGAGTGCGTGGTGACGCTCTCCCGGGAGGGGCGGGAGCTCGCTTCCGGGGTGGTGGAGACGGATGTGGCGCCCGGCGAGTCCGGCCGGTTCGGGCTGCCCTTCGATCTCCCGACGGCGGGCGGCGAGTACTGCGTGGACGTCTCCTTCCGGCAGCGTGAGTCCCGTCCGTGGGCCGGGGTTGGCCACCAGGTGGCCTCCGGGCAGGGCGTGTTCGTGGTGGAGGGGGAGCCGCCGGGCGCGGGACGGCCGGGGCAGGCTGAGCGGCCGGGCTCGCTGGGCGTGACGGGGCCTGGACAGGTTGGGCGGCCGGGC
>JAUNRP010000116.1 GCA_030544165.1 bacterium | reverse complement strand
CCTCACACCCCCAGCGCCGCGCTCACGACCTCCTTGGCCGCCTCCTGCACCTCGGCCAGGTGCTCCGGCCCCTTGAAGGACTCGGCGTAGATCTTGTACACGTCCTCCGTGCCGCTCGGCCGCGCAGCGAACCACGCGTTCTCCGTGGTGACCTTCAGGCCGCCGATTGCCGCTCCGTTGCCGGGGGCGTCCACCAGGCGGGCCGTGATCGGCTCCCCGGCCAGCACCTCGGCGGTCACATCGGAGGGGGAGAGGTTCTTGAGCTTGGCCTTCTGCTCCCGCGTGGCCACCGCATCGATCCGGGCGTAGGAGGAGGCCCCGTACCGCTCCACCAGCTCCGCGTGGATCTGGGACGGGGACTTTCCGGTGACCGCCAGGATCTCCGAGGCCAACAACGCCAGGATGATGCCGTCCTTGTCCGTGGTCCACACCGTGCCGTCCTGGCGCAGGAACGAGGCGCCCGCAGACTCCTCCCCGCCGAACCCGAACGAACCATCCAGCAGGCCCGGCACGAACCACTTGAAGCCCACCGGCACCTCCACCATCGTCCGCCCCATCCCGGTAGCAACCCGATCGATCAGTGAGGAGGAGACCAGCGTCTTGCCGATCGCCGCATCCTCGCGCCAGCCCGGCCGGTTCTCGAACAGGTAGGAGATGGCCACGGCCAGGTAGTGGTTGGGATTCATCAAGCCGGCATCCGGGGTGACGATCCCGTGCCGGTCCGAGTCCGCATCATTCCCGGTGGCGATGTCGTACGGCGCCCCCGCCTTCATCTTCTCCAGCAGCGAGGCCATCGCAAAGGGGGAGGAGCAGTCCATGCGGATCTTGCCGTCCCAGTCCAGGGTCATGAACGGGAACGCCGGGTCCACCTCGGGGTTCACCACGGTGAGGTTCAGGCCGTACCGCTCGCCGATCTCCCCCCAGTAGTCCACGGCCGCGCCGCCCAGTGGATCCGCACCGATGCGCACCCCGGCCTCGCGGATCGCGTCAAGATCGATGACGTTGGCGAGGTCCTCCACGTACATGCTCAGGTAGTCGTGACGCCCCGTGGTCTCCGCGCCCAGCGCCTCCTCCACCGAGACGCGCCGGATCTTCTCCCACCCGGCCGCGATCAGCTGGTTGGCCCGGTCCTGGATCCACCCGGTGGCGTCCGTGTCCGCAGGCCCGCCGTGGGGCGGGTTGTACTTGAAGCCGCCGTCCTGCGGTGGGTTGTGGGAGGGCGTCACCACGATCCCGTCCGCGAGCCCCGGCCCGGAGGTCACCACCCCGGCCGCGGTCCCCGCGCCGTTCGCACGCAGGATCGCGAGGGACACCGCCGGCGTGGGCGTGTACCCGTCCCGCGCGTCCACCCGCACCTCCACGCCATTCGCGGCGAGCACCTCGAGCGCCGAACGCCACGCCGGCTCCGAGAGCACGTGCGTGTCCCGCCCGATGTACAGCGGCCCATCAACGCCCTGCTGTGCCCGGTACTCCACGATCGCCTGCGTGGTGGCCACGATGTGCGCCTCGTTGAAGGCCCCGTTCAGCGAGGTCCCGCGGTGCCCGGAGGTCCCGAACGCCACCTTCTGGCCCGGATCGTCCACATCCGGGACGGTGTCGTAGTAGGCGGAGACCACCTTCTCCACATCGATCAGATCCTGCGGCTGCGCCAGTTGTCCTGCTCTCTCATGCATGTCCCCATCCTGCCGCAGCCGGGCCGTGAATACACTGGCGTTCATGGCCAGCGAATTGCCCCCCGAGCAGATCCACGTCAACGACCTCGATGCCTCCACCCCCGTCCCCGAGGGCACCCACCTCCTCGACGTGCGCGAACCCGAGGAGTGGACCGCCGGCCACGCCCCGGGCGCCATCCACATCCCGCTCGGCGAGCTCGCCGCCCGGATCCGCGAACTCCCCGACGGCCCCCTCTACGTCACCTGCCGCGGCGGCGGCCGCTCCGGCCGCGCCACCGAGTGGCTCCGTCAGTTCGGCTACGAGGCCACCAACCTCGACGGCGGCATGCTCAGTTGGTCCGAGCGTTCCCTTCCCATGATTCGCGACGACGGCGGCGCCCCCTCGGTCCTCTGACCCACCTCCCGCGGGCTCCCCTGCCGTTCCCACCCCCGCCCCGCTCCTCCACCCCTCCTCCGGGCCCGCCTCTGGTCCACCATCCGCGCGCAGCCACCTGCGGCAACGCCGTGCCCCCGCGCAGCCGCCGCCTCCGGCCCCCATCCCCGATGCCCCTCACGCACGAACGTGCCACTTCCCGAACAATGTGACCGTTCTGGGCTCGGAAGGCGGCACGTTCTTCGGGAAGTGGCACGTTCATCTCGAGATCGAGGTGCGGCGGGCGGGGTGCAGGGCGGTCGGGGTGTGGGGCGACCGGGGGCCAGACTGGCGCGGAGGTGGTGGCCTGGCGCGCTCGGGGCGTGGCTCAGGACGTGGCTCGGGGAGGGTCCACGTCACGTAGGATTGCGGACCATGGGTAAGGCATCACGTCGTAAGAACCGGGCCGAGGTCGCGGCCAAGCCGAAGCGCCGGGAGGTCCCGTTCGTGGAGCGCCCCTTCGAGGGCATCACGGGTGAGACCGGGCTCGTGGCCATGCGGGAGATCCTCCCGATGGCGCAGGCGAAGGTGGAACTCAAGGACGGCACCGAGGTGCTCCTGGTGAGCCTCCTCCCTGACCAGGTCCCGGCGATGCGCCGCGAGGACGGCTCGATCGTGGTGGGGATGCAGTCCCGGATGAGCTCGGGGGATGCCTCGCGGGACGTGGCCTACGCGATCGAGGAGGCCCTGAAGATCGAGCCGGGCTCGGCCCTCCGCCTCGCCGAGCTTCCGGAACCGGGAGACAGGCTCCAGGACCTCCTCGCGGATGATGCCGCGATCGAGGTGGAGCTCACCGAGGACTTCGGCTTCTGGATCGATCCGGCCACGGAGCGGACCCCGGAGATTGAGGACGCCCTACGGGAGGCGAGCGAATCCGCGGTGCCGATGGCCGCCGTCGAGGGGCAGGACTCCGCATACTGGGCCCGGATGGGCAAGGAGTTCCTGCGCTGGATCCGACCGGAGGACGAGAACGAGCTGCTCGCCGCCCTCACCCGCCTGCAGGCCAAGCGGGAGACGGACCTCGAGGAGGGCGCGCGCCTGATCGGGGCCTTCCGCGCCTGCGGCCTGCTGGTCCCCGTCTGGGAACTGGTGCCCGGCACGGAGGCCGATGAGCTGGAGAAGCCGGCCGCGGAGTTCGAGAAGCGCCTCCAGGCCGCCCTCGCGGTGAAGGAGCCCCTCACGCCGGATGAGAAGCGGGTGCGCGATGGGCTCATCTCCCGCCAGGTGAACCTCAGGTAGCCGGTGGTGGAACCGCCACACCCCACACGAGTGCATTTGGTCCCAAAAGATCGGCCAGCGCTCGCTAGGCTGGAGGGGTGAGCGAGTCCACCAGGGTGGCGGCCATCATTCCAGCGAAGGATGAGGCCGAGTTCATCGCTGCCACCGTGCGAGCCTGCCGGGCAATCCCTCGTGTGGACCTCGTGCTCGTGGTGGATGACGGCTCTGAGGACGATACGCAGCACGCCGCCCGCTCCGCCGGAGCCGTGGTGGTGCGGCACTCGGTGAACCGGGGCAAGGCCTCCGCCATGGAGACGGGTGGCTCGGTGGTGGCGATGCGGGACATCGAGGGGCGGGAGCCGAGGCACCTCCTCTTCGTGGACGGAGACCTCGGAGAATCGGCCACCAGCCTGACCGCCCTCGTGAACTCGGTGGCATCCGGGGAGGCGGACCTCGCGATCGGTGCCTTCCCGGACTACTTCGCGCGCGGGTCCACGGACCGCCTGGCACGCAGGGCCATCCAACGATCCACCGGATGGATCCCCGCCCAGCCGCTCTCGGGGCAGCGGTGCATCACACGGGAGGCGTTCGCGGTGGCCTCTCCCCTAGCCCGGGGGTGGGGGGTGGACGTGGGGATGACGATCGATGTCCTCACCGCAGGTTTCACCGTCCAGGAGCTCCCCTGCTACATCCGCCACCGCCCTCAGGAGGAGCGCGGGAATGGCGGGGCCCAGTACCGGGACATCGCCCTGGCCGTGGCCGCGCGTCGGCTGCGCGGCGTGAGGGCACCCCGCGAACTTGTGGCTCGGGGAAAGACGGGACAGCCCGCCGTCGGGGAACCCTACGGCGTCGCGTATCCCTGACGAGGCCGCGCGGGTGAGAGCGCGTCCCGGAGTTTGGCAACAAGCGGTCACGGACTTTCTGCTCACGCCGATAGGCTCTGCGTGTGAAGCTCGGATACCTCGGCCCTGAGGGCACGTTCACGGAGGCCGCCGTTCGGCGCTATGCGCCCAACGAGGAGGCGATTCCGTATATCGATGTGCCGGCGGCCCTCGCGGCGGTCCGCGCCGGTGAGGTCGATGTGGCGATGGTGCCGATCGAGAACAGCGTGGAGGGTGGCGTGAATGCCACCATCGATTCGCTGGGCGTAGGGGATCCGCTGGTGATCGTGGGCGAGATCCTCCTTCCGGTCACGTTCGTGCTCGCGGTGCCGAACAGCGGAACCCGGGACATCAGGCGGATCGGCACACACCCCCACGCGTGGGCGCAGTGCCGCAAGTGGGTGGCGAGGACCATGGAGAACGTGGAGCACACGCCCACATCCTCCACGGCCGCCGCCGCACAGGAACTGGCAGCGGGTACCACGGACTACGATGCGGCACTCTGCTCGGCCCTCTCGGCGGAGAAGTACGGACTCGATCTGATCGCCACCGATATTGCTGACAACCGCAATGCCGTGACCCGGTTCGTTGCGGTGGCCAGGCCGAGCCGACTGCCAGCCCCCACAGGAGCGGACAAGACCACCCTCATGGTCCACCTCGGCCACAACGAGGCGGGTGGCCTCCTCGAGATGTTGGAGCAGTTCTCCGTCCGTGGAGTGAATCTCTCCCGGATCGAGTCACGCCCCATCGGTGATGCCCTCGGGCGGTACGCGTTCTCCATGGATGCGGAGGGCCACGTGATGGAGGAGCGCCTGCAAGCGGTGCTGATCGGCCTGCACCGCGTGTGCCCCGTGGTGCGGTTCATCGGCTCGTATCCCGCGGCGGACGGCCGCAGGCCCACCCTGCGGGTGGGCACCTCGGACAAGGACTTCCGCGCTGCGCGGGAGTGGGTCTCCTCCATCCTCAACCAGACCGGTAGTGCGCCGGAGTTCTCTCCGGTCCCCTTCCAACAGGCTCCCGAATCGCCACAATCGGCCTTCCTGCCAGATTTCGAGACCATGGACTCCAAGAGCCGCATGCTCGTGGCGGCGCTGCGCGAGTTCTCCCAGTACGGCTACGACGGCGCCTCCATGCGGCGGGTGGCAGGTGCGGCGCGAGTGGACCCCGGGCTCGTGCCCTACCACTTCGGCGGAAAGTCTGGATTGTTCCGTGCCGCGGTGATGGAGACGTTCCCTGATCGGGAGTCGATCCTCGGACTCCTCGCGCCCGTGACGCCTGACTCGCTCGCCCCCATCGGGGAGATGCTCGCCAGTCCGGCCGCCACCGGGATCCGGGCCTCCGTGGTGGCGCTGGTACGTACCGCACTCTCACCCACTGCACACTCCGATTCCGTGCAGATCGAGACTGCACAATGGCTCGCCGGAGTCATCGCCGAGGCCATCGGGACCTCGAGCAGGCCCGCAGTCACCGCCACCCTCACCCGGATCGTCACCGGCCTGATCATGTTGAGAGACGTGGTCCCCATCAATCCGTTGCGCCAGCTCGGCTCCGCGGACATCACCCGCCTCCTCGCCGCGCGTCTCGCGCTCGTGGATCCCTCGATCGAGGAGGATCCGTTCGCCGGGTTCGGAGGAGCCTCCGCACTCGATTCCGGGGACACGTTCACCTCGCTCGAACCCGAGCCGATCGATGACTCCCTGCCCGCCCGTGAACGGATACTCCTGGCCTCGCGCCGACTGCTCGCGCGGTGGGGCTTCAATGGGGCCTCCTTGCGGGACATCGCGCGGGATGCCGGCTGCGACATCTCGCTCGTCCACTACTACTTCGGATCGAAGACCGGGCTCATGGAGGCCGTGGTCAACGATCTCAAGAGCTCCACCGAGGCGTGGCAGTCGGAGTACATGGAGTCGGATCTGCCCCCGAACCCCGAGGACGGCCTCAGGGACCTGATCCAGATGCTCACCCGAACCGGGAGCAGGGAGTCCGTGCGGGCGCTGCTGATCTCGGCGGCCAACCCGGGCAGTCCGAAGGTCTCGGAGATGGTCCGGGCGTTCGTCCAGACCCTCTTCGACCTCGGCGTGGGCACCCACGACAATCCGGCGGTCGAGCTGGGCCTCCACCTCCACTCCGCGGAGGTGATCGGAACGAGCGTCCTCTCGGAAGTCCTCCACCCCGTGGAGCAGCCGAAGATACCGGCAGCCCAGACGCAGTCGCTGGCCCGCGTGCTGATCGATGGTGCCAGCCGCGGGGAGTCGTTGGAGGAACTGGGCGGGCAGGCCCTGAGCGAGCAGGCCCTCGGCGAGAAGGCACCGGCTGACCAGGCCCCGGCCGAACAAGCCCCGGCCGAA
>JAUNRP010000115.1 GCA_030544165.1 bacterium | reverse complement strand
CACCACACGTTGGGGGGTGGGGGCGGCGGACGCGGTTGCGGCGGGCGCGGGAGCGGACGCGGGAGGCTTGGGTGCGGGAGCGGTGGCGCGCCGACTCTTCATCCACCGCGCCACGGGCTCGGTCTCGAACCGCACCATCCGCCGCCGCGTGTCCATCCCCCCGACGGCGAGGATCGCCTTCTCGATCCACCTCACCCTGGTCACGGCGTTGGTCAGCGAGGCGACGCCGGGCACCCGCCTCACCATTCCGGCCCACCTTGGTAGTTGGCCGAGCAGGTAGTGGCTGATGGGACGGATCTTGCCGCGGTAGGTGCGGTGGAGCGCCTCCGAGCGGTACTTCGCGATGTCCACGCCGGTGGGGCAGTCCGAGGAGCAGGCCTTGCACGCGAGGCAGAGATCGAGGGCCTCGCGGACCTCGCTGCTCCCCCAGCTCGTGATCAGGGTGCCGTTGGTGACCTCCTGGAGGATGCGGGCGCGTCCGCGGGTGCCGTCCTTCTCCTGGCCGGTGGCGAGGTAGCTGGGGCACATGAACCCGCCTGCGGCCGAGTTGTCCTGCTTGCACTTGGCCACCCCCGTGCAGCGGTGCACGGCCGTGGTGAAGTCTCCGCCGTCCTCGTGGAACGCGAACCCGGAGGCGGTGCCCGTGCGCAGGGCGGCCGGGCGGCGGAGGTCCGCCTCGATCGAGACCGGATCCGTGATGTTGCCGGGGTTCAGGAGGCCGTGCGGATCGAACAGGTGCTTGACCCGGCCGAAGAGCTCGCGGGCCTCCGGGGTGTACATCCGCTCCAGGAGCTGGCTGCGCTGGCGGCCATCCCCGTGTTCGCCGGAGATGGAGCCGCCGTAGGAGACCACCAGGTCCGTGGCCTCCTCCAGGAAGCGCGTGGTGGCGGGGACCCCCTCCGGGGTGTCCAGGGGGAAGTCGATGCGCACGTGCATACAGCCGTCCCCGAAGTGGCCGTAGAGCAGGCCGTCCAAGCCGTGGTCCGCGAGGAGGGCCTCGAAGTCCCGCAGGTAGGCGCCCAGCTTCTCCGGAGGCACGGCGGCGTCCTCGAAACCCGGCCACGCCGGGCGGTTCGCGGGGGTGCGCCCACCCAGCCCGGCGCCGTCGGCACGGATACGCCAGAGTGCGGCGGCCTCCGGGCCAGCGGGGAGGACGCGGAACTGGGAGGTGCCGGAATCGGCGGCGAGCGCCCGGGCGCGTTCGAGGGTCTCGGGCTCCGATTCGCCGCCCACCTCCACGAGGAGCCAGCCGGCGCCGTCGGGGAGATCGGGGACGGGGGTGCGGGTGCGGGTGCGGACCACGTCGATCAGGCGGTCGTCCATGCCCTCGATGGCGAGGGGGGTGTGGGCCAGGAAGCCGGGTACGGCGTCGGCGGCCTCGGGCATGCCGGGGTAGGCGAGCACCACGAGCGCGGGGGCCGGGGCCTGCGGGACGAGGCGCACGCGGGCGCGCGTGAAGAGGGCGAGCGTGCCCTCGGAGCCGGCGAGGAAGCGGGCGAGGTCGGAGCCGAGCTCAGGGAGGAGGTGTTCGAGGGAGTAGCCCGAGACCTGGCGCTTGAAGCGGCCGAACTCGGGGCGGATGGTGGCGAGGTTGGCGCGGATGAGCTCCGCGAGGCCGGGGACGGCCTCCAGAGAACGGCCGGCGGTGAAGGTGCGGCCGGTGCCGTCGAGGCAGGTGAGCTCCTGGACGTTGTCCGCGGCGCGGCCGTAAGCGAGGGCGTGGGGTCCGCAGGCGTTGTTGCCGATGGTGCCGCCGATGGTGGCGCGCGGCCAGGTGGAGGGGTCCGGGCCGAAGCGGAGGCCGTGGGGGGCGCCGGCCTTCTGGATGGCGCCGAGTACCGCGCCGGGTTCCACGAGGGCGCTCGAGGAGCCCGGATCGATCTCGATCGAGTTCATGTGGCGCGAGAAATCCAGCACCAGCCCCGGGCCGATGGCGTTCCCGGCGATCGAGGTCCCTGCTCCACGGGCGGTGATCGGGATGGCGTGGGAGGAGGCGAGAGCGAGGGCGGCGGCCACGTCGTCGTGGTGGCGAGGGAAGGCGACCACGCGGGGAAGGACGCGGTAGTTGGAGGCGTCCGAGGAGTACAGGGCGCGGGTGAGGGTGGAATCGTCCACCTCCCCGGCGCGCTCCCGGCGCAGGGCCGCGGCGAGTTCGGAGGCCCGGCCGGCCGAGTCCGCGTCCTCGCGCGCGCTCGGGGCGGGCGCGGGGCGGGCGGCGGCGGTCACGCCCCCCAGTCTCGCACCGGGAATCGGGGCGGCGCAGGACCATCCGGCGGGTGGGCGCGGACGCCTTGTAGGCTCAGGTCACGCTTTCACACTGAGTCAGGAGGGACGATGCACATCCACCGGACCCGTGACGCACACTCCCCCACGAATGCCGCGCCGAGGCCCCGAGCCGTCGCCTGCCGCATCGCTGCCGCTGCCCTCTCGCTCGGTGCACTGGTGGGATGCGCCGACATGGTGGTCGAGGCCGATCCGTGGGCGGCGGCGTTCGAAGCCGCTCGTGCGGAAGCGACGTCAGATTTTGAGCGCCAGGTGCTGGAGGACAATGAGGTCACCCGCGCCGAGTACGAGGAGGGCGTCGCCCTGTACCTCGAGTGCCTTCGAGATCGCGGATTCCAGGCCAGCGCCACCGAGGTGAACGGCAGCTACAGCTACATGATTGAGGGCGGCGGAGAGGACGTCGACACAGCGAGTCACGAGTGCGCCATCGGCACCACCTGGGTGATCGCACCCCTCTACGGGGCAATCAGCGGGAATCCGGACAACACAGATCCGAATCAGCAGAGCGCCGAGTGCTTCGTCCGGAACGGACTCGCTGAGCCGGGCTTTGATGGTGCCGCCATGGAGGAGTGGATCAGGGAAGGGTCCGGAGTCACCCCGAGTGGGCACGAGATGGGAGACCCAGAGGTCACTGACTGCCTGGTCAATCCCACCGGGGACCTCGGGGACCTCGGGGACTGAGCTGGGCGTGGGTATCCTCTGACAATGAGAACCGGTGGAACGGTGCTGGCATGTCTCGGCGCCTTGGGAGCAGGCATCGTGGGCGGGCTGTGGGCTGCGGCCGGCGCGGCCCCCTCGTCCGAGCCACCGTCCGACTCGTGGGTGCCGGTGGAGGTCTCAGAGTTCGACGACGCCCGCGGCGTGAGCGCCACCCTCGACGTCTCGGATCCCCAGGTGGTGGTGATCGGCGCGGACGGCCGTCTCACGGCGTCGCAGTGCGCCCCCGGGAGCACGTTCGACTCGGGCGAGGTGATCGCCTCCGTGGACGGGTCCCCCGTGATGGCGCTGGCAACACGCGTCCCGCTGTGGCGGGACCTCGCATCCGGCATGCGGGGTGAGGACGTCGCCGCCGTTCAGGCGGAACTGAACCGTCTGGGCGCCGAACTGGCGGAGGACGGGCACTTCGGGAGCGCGACCGCGGCGGCTGTCTCCGCGCTGTGGACCGAGGCGGGCGCACCCGATCCGAGAGGGCGGATCTCCGTGGACCACGTTGCCTGGCTGTTTGCACCCGCCGTCCCCGTGGAGTCCTGCGAGGTGCATCTGGGTGAGGAAATCGGCGGTTCGCCGCTCGCCACCGCGCTTCGTACCCCCACCGGAATCCGGCTCACCTCGGTCCCCCAGGACGCCGTCCCCGGGGACCGCACCCTGACCTACGGTGGCGCCAGCGTTCTCGACGACGGAACGGGCGTGATCTCGTCTCCCGAGATGATCGAGGCGATGGCGTCCTCCGAGACGTACCGGCTCTGGCTGATCGACCCAGCGATGACCGAGCTCACGTTCACCCTCGACTACGCGCTCGCCTCGCCGCTGTCCATTCTCACGCTGCCCCCCGCGAGTGTTGGGCGCGGCGGGGGCATCCACTGCGTTGAGTCGCGGGAGGAGACCATCCAGGTGGAGATCGTCGGATCACAGCTCGGGTCAACGTTCGTCACGGTGAACGGGCAGGCCCCCACCGAGGTTCGCGTGCCTCGCCCGGGCGAGCAGATCGACTGCCAGTAATGGAGGTGCGCCTCGAGGACGTTGCCGTCAGATTCGGGGACGGCCCGTATCTGTTTGGCGGACTCGATCTCACCCTGAGGAGGGGGGATCTCGTGGGGGTGGTGGGGCCCTCGGGCTCAGGGAAGTCCACCCTGCTCTCCCTTCTCGCCCTCGAGTTGGAGCCCTCCCGGGGCAGGGTGGTCCACCGCGATGTCGCGGTGATCGGTTGGGTCTTCCAGAACCCGTACGGCGTCGCCCGCCGAACCGCGATCGACCACGTGGTGCTCCCCCTCATCGCTCGGGGGATGAGCCGGGGGGCCGCCGAGGAGGAAGCGCGCGCGGTCATGTCGCGATTCCGCCTCTCCCAGATCGCGAATCAGCCGTTCGCCTCGCTCTCGGGGGGCGAGGGGCAGCGACTCCAGCTCGCCCGCGCCGTCGTTGCCGCCCCGGACCTCCTCCTGGTTGACGAACCGACTGCCCAACTGGACTCGTCCACCGCCGGCGAGGTGAACGGGGTTCTGGGTGAGTTGGCCACCTCCGGCACCGCGGTGGTGATCGCCACGCATGATCCCCGAACCGCCGAGGTCTGCCCGCGCGTGATCGACCTCCTCGACTTCCAGGTGGGAGACGGCGATGCGGCTGCGTGAGATCCTCTCCGAGGCGGGCAAGAACCTTTCCACCGGGACCGCAAGGGCCATCCCCCACGCGCTCGCGTTGGCAGTGCTCCTCATCATCGCCCTCGGGATCGACCAGTGGACGGTGGCGGCAACCCGTATCGACCATGCCGAGTTCCGGCGGGATGGTGGGACCCTGTGGTCGATCAGCGCACCTGGCGGGATCGATCCCGGCCGGTGCGAGGGGCTCGCCACCCTCAGCGGGGTCGAGGGAGCTGGGGCGATCCGGATCGCCGAGTCCACGCGGTTGCGGCTCGTGCCAACAACACCAACCCGGCTCCTCGAGGCCACTCCCGGCATGGCACGCGTGCTGGGCGTTGAGGAAACGGGGCTACAGGGAGTCTGGCTGTCACCCTCACTCGCAACCACACTCGGAGCCGCGCGAGGGTCCGAGATCGAGTTTGTGGATGGGACCACCGCTGGGATTGCGGCCCGGTACTCCTTCCCCAGCAACGTGACGGGTGCCGCCCTCTCCGCCGCAATCGTGGCACCAGCGCCGGTGAGCGGTGCCTGGGACGAGTGTTGGATCGATCTGGGAAGGTACACCGAAGCCGCCACCACCGCGCTGCACTATTCCGTGATGGCCGATGCCAGCGGGACTCCGGGTACCCAGGCTCGTGTCAGCCAGTTGAACTCCGCACGCGGACGCTCGCACAACCTCGAGGAAATCCTGGAGGCGCGGACCACCAGATACCTCCTGATCGCGGCGCCCGTTGTGGGTGCCGGACTCGCGGCGCTCGCCATACGGCGTCGCCGGCTCGAGCACGCCGCCGCGCGGCAGGTGGGGGTCACGCGCGCGGATCTCGCCGCCATCACCGCACTCGAGACCGCCGCCTGGGCGATCACGGGCGCCCTCCTCGCCGTCGGAGTTGTGGGTCTCCTCCACGTGGCGCTCATGAATGGAGCCGGAATCGACCCGCGCCTCCACCTCCCCGGTGCGCTCCTCGCTGCCGGCGGGCTGGCGGCCATCAGTGCCGTCTCGGCAGTGGTGGTTGCCGCCCTCGTCTCCCTCACCAACAAGCCGCGCCATCTCTACCGTTACTTCCGCGAGCGGATGTAGGAGCCCTGCAAGAATCGCAGCATGCGTGATCGAATCACCCTCCGCTTCCTCGCCTCCCCCACGGACGAGACCAAGGACGGCAACTCCATCCAGGCGGGCCGGGTCCTCGAGTGGATCGACAAGGCCGGCTACGCCTGCGCGGCGGGCTACAGCGGCACCTACTGCGTGACCGCCTACGTGGGGAACGTGGAGTTCAAGCGGCCCATCCGGCCCGGCGACCTCATCGAGGCCACCGCCCAGATCATCCACACCGGGCGCACCAGCATGCAGATCCTGGTGGTGGTGGAGTCCGCCAACCCTCGCAGCGGGGAGTTCGAGCTCGCCACCCACTGCCTGCTGGTGTTCGTGGCCAAGGATGCCGACGGCCGCCCCACCCCGGTCCCGCCGTGGCGGCCCCGCACCTCCGAGGACGAGCGGCTCGCCGCCGGCGCCCTCGAGCGGATCGAGACACGCAAGCGCATCCACGAACTGACCCTCGCACAGGAGTACACCGAGGAGGGCACCGGCCCGGAACTGGTGCTCCGCTTCCTCGCCAACCCCACGGACATCAACTGGGGCGGCAACGTGCACGGCGGCTTCGTGATGCGCTGGATCACCGAGGCCGCCCAGGCACTCACCACGAGCTGGCAGGGCGAGGAGACCATCTGCGTCTACTCGGGGGGCATCCACTTCCACTCCCCCATGCACATCGGCGATCTCGTGGAGGTCCACGCCCGCGTCATCCACACCACCGCGCGCTCCATGCACGTGGCCGTCCACGTCCGGGCGGCGGACCCACGCACCATGGACTTCCGCCTCACCACCCGCTGCCTGTCCGTGTTCGTCCAGATCGGCGACGACGCCCGGGCGGCTTCCGTCCGTCAGCTCGCCTTGCGTTCGGACGAGGACCGTCGGCTCTC